>JASFVS010000046.1:0-13478 GCA_050049715.1 Phycisphaerales bacterium | reverse complement strand
ATTAAGTGGCTCATCCTTAGTTTGGTTTTTTCTTCGATGACTTTTTCAATTATATCGTCGTCGTACCTTATGAGATACATAATATCTCTTATCTCATCGGCGGGACTATTAGTAATTTCACGAATCTTCTTTTTTAAATCTTTTTCAGAAATATCAACATTAGGATGAGCATCTCTTATCTCATCGATAATTTTCTTTATCGATTTAGTCTCTGTTGCTTTAGACCAATCTTTCCGAAGTTTATGCACTTGATACGCAAGAATTCTTCCGTTTATTTCATCTTTTGCAACGAGTGCCGGAACTTCACTTAAGTTGGCTTTAAGCGAAGCCCTCCATCTTCGCTCTCCATCGACAAGAATGTGTGATTTCTTATTCCTTCCGTCTTTTCTGACGATGATAGGCTCTAGAACTCCGAATTCCTTGACTGATACAACTAACCGCTTGAAATCTTTGTCAGAGATTATCTGTTTCTCTGTTTCACCTCTTGGATTATGTGGATCAAAATCTATATCATTTGGTTTTAAGTAATGTAAATTTCTTTCTAAATATTTCATTCTTTACCTCCGCGAATTCTCATGATTGTGAATTTTGCTTATATTATTATCGTCAATATAAGTAATAAATTACATAAAAAATCTTATGTGCCGATAATATCCTGATCTTCATTTGACTAAATCCAGAATTTGATCAATAATGAAAATATGCGTAATGAAGAGGAAAAATATGAGAATAATCCTGATTTTCAGGAATTTCTTAACAGGGAGTTTGATAAGACTGCTGTAGATGCCACTATCGAAGAAATGGCGGAGTTTGCCTTTGGTGGTTTCGATGAGGCCGTTCGGGCATTTGAGGAATTCAAGAAAGAATAAAATAATATGAATCTAAGTTTGCCAGTCAAAGCAGCAAAAGGATATAGGAGTGCATCCCAAAAGGCGAGAGTGATTACAGAAGCATGGACTTCATCGAATATGTATTGCCCAGCGTGCGTTCGCAATTATTTGAGCAAAACGAAAGATAACACTAAGGTTGTGGATTTTTTCTGCGAAAAATGTGATTCACAATTTCAGCTTAAAGCAACCTCCAAGTTAATAGGAAGAAAAATCGTGGACGCCGCATATGATGGAATGATGCAAGCAATTTTGGAGAACCGTCTGCCTCATTTACTATTACTTAGTTATGATAATTTCAAAGCTACTGTTAATGATCTGCTGATTATACCGGGTTTTTGCTTTCCACCTTCATCAATAGAAGCTCGGAAACCACTTAAATCCACAGCAAGACGTGCCGGATGGGTAGGATGTAATATCGTTCTTGATTTGATACCTCCGGAAGCAAGGATAAAGATAATTAATTCAGGTAATATAGTTCCAGAGAAGTCGGTAAGGAAAGATTTTCGTAATGTAGAGCCTCTTGCTGATTTCTCATTTAAGAAACGTGGCTGGACACTTGATGTACTTACTGTTTTGAGATCCCTGTCAAAGAGAGAATTTACTATAGATGAAGCATATTCATTTGAGGATGTTTTATCTCAAAGGCATCCGGACAACCAACACGTGAAAGCTAAAATAAGACAACAGTTACAGATCTTGCGAGACCTGGGACACTTGAAATTTGTAAGACGTGGTCATTATCGCTGGATGAGGAGTTAAATGTGAAATCTTACATTTTTATAACCGCTGAAGGATATACCTATCAGCCGGAAAGTGAATCAGTCGAACCTGATATTGAAAATTGTCAAGTAATCGGTTTCGCAAAGGGCGAAGATTCACAACAAGCATTACAAAATATGATTCAGGAAAACAAGAATCTCTTAGAGACTACTTTTGATGAGCTAATATGTTATGAGTTGAAAAATTTTGATGAGAAGAGCTACTTTTACCTGAACTCTTACAAAACAAGCGTAGATTAATAATGCACGAGCATTTATTCGTATTTCGCAAGCCGAAAGCGGGGGAGGAGCTGTCGCGGGTGAGATACAGCAAGTATTGATTTATTATTTACTATTTACGATTTATGATTTGAGTTGAGATTCTTCACTACGTTCAGAATGACAACTATTTAAATCCGCCCAAAGATGCCGGAGCTATGGCGAGAAAAGACGGCGGGTAAAGATTTTCGTAAGATTTTTGTTGAAATATGTGGAAAGTCGGTTAGAATGCGGAGTTTAAGGTATTTCGGAGTAATGAAGTTATGAAAGAAAAGATACATCCAAAATATGATAAAGTAGTCGTTCGGTGCGGTTGCGGCAATACGTTCGAGACACGCAGCACGGCCAAAGAAATCCACGCAGAAATCTGTTCGATGTGCCATCCTTTCTACACAGGAAAGCAGAAATATGTCGATACGGCCGGTCGTATCGAGCGGTTCCAGAAGAAATACGGCAAAAGCTATATCAAGGACGCGAAAAAAGATAAGAAGCAATAGCTTGTTTCTGAGGTTATAATTAAGGCTCCCCCGCCGTTTTGCGATGCAAAAGCGAAGCAGCGGGGGAGCTTTTCGTTCTTTTAGGCAGACACAAAGGGGCAATACTTAGACGGGGCGTGAGTGTAAGAATTGTCCATTTACATCCTTAGCGAACTATATTTATGGCGGAAGAAAAAGACAGCTTACTGGTGAAACTCGACGAGATTGAGTCGCGTTACAGCGAAATCGAAAAGCAGATTGCGGACCCGGAAATCGCCTGCGACTCGGTAAGGCTGGTATCACTTGCCAAAGAGCAGGGCAAGCTCAAGGCAATGGTGATGAAATTCCGCAAGTATAAGAAGATATTGGCCGGCATCGAAGAGGCGGAGCAGATATTGGGCGACGGCGAAACGGATGAGGATTTGAAGACGTTGGCGAGGGAGGAGCTGGAGCAGCTTGAGGGTAAGAGGCAAAGTTTGTTCGATGAGCTTGTGAACAGCCTTGTGATGGCTGATGATATGAGTGTGGATTCGGTCATTATTGAGATACGGGCGGGGACAGGCGGCGAGGAGGCGGCCCTGTTCGCGCGTGACTTATATGGTATGTACACCAGGTACGCGGACAGCCGGAGGTGGAAGGTTGAAGAGCTGGATTTCAGTGCATCTGAAAAGAACGGATTTCGGGAAGTTATTTTCGGTATTAAGGGGCCGGGGGTTTGGTCTGAATTAGGGTATGAGGGAGGCGGACACCGAGTCCAGAGGGTGCCGGAGACCGAGTCGCAGGGCAGGATTCATACGTCGGCGGCGACGGTGGCGGTTTTGCCTGAGCCGGAGGAAATCGATATTCAAATACCGCCGGAGGATGTCGTCGAGCATGTCTGCAGAGCAAGCGGGCCGGGAGGGCAAAATGTCAACAAGGTCAGCAGTGCTATTAAGCTCGAGCATATACCGACGGGGATTACCGTGAGTATGCAGGAAGAGCAAAGTCAGCATAAGAATCGTGCAAAAGCCTGGCGGCTTCTGAGAAGCAGGCTTTATGAATACCATCGGAGCAGGAAAAGAGCCGAGCGGGACTCGCAACGCAAAACGATGATTGGCTCAGGTGACAGGTCTCAAAAAATCAGAACGTATAACTATCCGCAAAATCGTGTGACCGACCATAGAATTAATTTGTCACTTTACAGCCTGGATAAAATAATGGGCGGCGATATGAGCGAGCTGATTTCAGCAATAAAAGATTACGACAAAGAACAAAGACTTAAGAACCTTTAAAGTCTGGAGTCTGACTTTATGATCGTAGTTGTTACCGGAATGGTTGGTGTTGACAAGAAGAGCTATCTTGCGAGAGTTTGTCAGTACGCCGCCGAAAATAACGAGGAAGTTCTGCTTTGCAATGTCGGTGACATGATGTACGCCGAGGCGCCTGATATACCGCCCGGCAAAATCCTTGACATCCCGATGAAGAGGTTAAGCTCGCTCCGCCGGAGTGTTTTCAAAGATATTATCGCCAGGGCACAGGATGCGCCTAATCTGATAGTCAACACACATGCGACGTTTCGCTGGAGGCACGGGCTTTTCCCGGCGGTGGACTTCGACCAGATGCGCCAGCTCAATGCTGATATGTATATTTGTTTGATTGACGGCGTGAGCGCGCTGCACAGCCGGCTTGTCGATGAGCATTCTATCGAGCATAGTCTGAAGGATTTGATTGTCTGGAGGGAGGAAGAAATCATCGGCACCGAAATGCTGTGCAAAGGTATTGACGAACGGACTCCTTTTTACTGCATTGCACGTGGTACCGGAGAGCAAACTACTGAGACGTTCTACAGGCTGGTGTTTGACAGCGGGACTAAAAAAGCGTATTTAAGTTTTCCAATGACTGCGGTTGATGATATGAAAGATGTGAAGCGGGAAATAGACGAGTTTAGAAAATTGATGAAAGATATATTTATCTGCTTCGACCCGGGGGATTTGGAAGAATCGTATTTGCCGCAGAAGGCGCAGCAGGCAAAGCAAAAGGGGCTGGATTTTATCGAGGTTCCGGTGCTGGGGCGGCAGGTGCGGCTGGATTTGAACGAGGTTCTGCAAATCGAGCGTGATATAAACAGCCAGATATATGCGCGCGATTTTATGCTCATCGACCAGTCGGATATGATAATCAGCTTTATTCCGACGCTGGCCGACGGGCGGGCCGCGATATCGAGCGGCGTTGAAAGAGAGCTACAGCATGCTCATGAGGCGGCCAAGGAAGTTTATGTTATCTGGACGGCGAAACAAACGCCGTCTGTGTTCGTTACCCAGACGGCGACGAAAGTTTTTGGTGAGGTAAACGAAGCGGTGGATTATTTTAGGGAGAAAGAATATGCAAAGTGAACAGAGTTATGAAAACTTTCCTATCTGGGCGCCTTTGCTTTCTTTTGCTTTGACTTTATCGATTTATATCATAGGTGCCTATATCTTTTCCCGAATCGACTTTTTCTATACGGTTCTCTATCTGATGTATTGCTTATGGGTCGAAATCAGGATATTAAAGTACAGCTGTGTGAATTGCTACTATTATGGTAAGACCTGCGGATTGGGCAGAGGTAAAATTTGTGCCTTATTCTATAAAAAGGGAAATTCTGAGGAGTTTGCGAAAAAGCAAATCACGTGGAAAGATTTGATTCCGGACTTTATGATTTTTATATTTCCTCTGGTTGGCGGAATTATCGTTTTAATCAGAGATTTTAGCTGGTTGGTATTGGCGTTGATGATAATGCTGGTGGCGTTTTGGTTCTTTGGAAATGCCCTGATAAGAGGATCGCTGGCCTGCAAGTACTGCAAACAAAAGGAGCTTACCGGCTGCCCGGCCGAGCAGTTGTTCAATAAGCAATCTAAAACGGTATATTCATGATTCGTAAGGTTTTGTAGTAAGTGACGATAGTTGATGAGAAACAATTAGCAGGCTGTATCGACCATACTATGCTCGCTGCAACGGCGGCTAAGGAGCGAATAGAACAGCTTTGCCAGGAGGCTATTGACTATGGTTTTCATACAGTGTGTGTCAATCCGCGATGGCTCTCGTTAGTAGCTGAGCGGTTGCATGGTACTAACGTAAAGGTCGGTGGCGTGGTTAGTCTGCCGCTCGGTGCAGATTCGACCAAAATCAAGGTTGCTCAGACAAAAGATGCAATTTTTGCCGGTGCGGATGAAGTCGATATGGTTGCCGATTTGGCGGCTATAATAGAAGGCGATTCGAGATATTTACAAAATCAGGTGCGGGCTGTGCTGAAGGTATGTCACTCAATGAGACCGGCGGTCATACTCAAAGTGATAATAGAATCAGCGGCACTTAGCGATGAGCAGAAGAGATTTTCCTGCGATATTCTGGACAGGATTGGCGTCGATTTTATAAAGACCAGCACGGGAATGAATCCGGCCGGCGGTGCGAGTGTCGAGGATATAAAATTGATTAAAGAAGCTGCTCCGAGCTGTAAAATCAAAGCGGCAGGCGGGATAAAGACTGCAAAACAAGCGCTTGAAATGCTGGAGGCCGGGGCTGAAAGGATAGGAGCGTCTTCGAGCGTGCAGATTATAAATGAATTCAGAGCGGGGCGATGAGCCGATGTGCGAGAAATTTATCAGCGAGCCGATAAAGCCGGCCGAGGGTACGTTTGATACGGCCGGAATGACCAGGGCCGAGCCGGGGCTGCCGGGGCGGTTTGTGTGGAGAGGAACCGAATACACCGTGGCGGACGTTGTCGAGGTTTGGAAAGAGACAGGGCCGTGTAAAAGCGGCGGTGGTGAGCAGTATTTACGTAAGCACTGGTATAGAATCAGGACCGCCAATGGGCCGGAGATGACGCTGTATTTCGAGAGGCAGGCGAGGTCCAAAAGCCAGAACAAAACAAGGTGGTGGCTATACACAATTAAAACGAAGGAGAAGAAATGAGTCAGATGACAGCTTTTTGTGGTTTGGTATGCAGCGATTGTGGTGCGTTCATTGCGACGCAGAGTGATGACGATGTGAAAAGGGCGGAAGTGGCGCAGCTTTGGTCGCAGCAGTTCAACATCGAGATGAAGCCTTCGGACATTAACTGTGACGGCTGTATTTCGGACAGCGACCGTCACATCGGGCACTGCGAGGTCTGCGAAATCAGAAAATGTGGAAAACAGAAGGACATCATGAACTGCGCTTACTGCGACGATTATGCTTGTGAGAAACTCGAAGGGTTCTTCAAGATGGTCCCGGATGCCAGGAAGCGTCTGGATGCGGTCAAAAGTGAACTGTGTGACTGAGTGCTGAGGTTGTAATGACAAGGACGATTGCCGCGAACGATAGATATGTTCTTTGCCGGTTGCATTGCAGGAGGTTTCCGGCGTCTGCGAATTTGCCGGGATTAAGCGAAGTATTTTCCCGGCTGGAATCGGCGTCGATTCTTGGCGGCAACGCGGCCAAGGCTCAAGCCGGTAGATTTAGTTACTGGGCGGCTGAGCCGAAAGAAGTATTCGAATTCAGGGCCGGAGAAAAAAGGCCTTTCGAAAAGCTGCAAAAAGTCCTTGGAAAATACAAAATTGAAAACAAGAAGGGCAACCACACAGGGTTGCCCCTGCGAGGAATGTTTTGCGGTGGATGGATTGGGTATTTCAGCTACGAGCTTGGAAGATATATTGAGAAACTTCCTGAAACTACGATAGACGACCTTCAAATGCCGTTGGTTCGGCTGTGCTTTTATGACCGAGTCATCGCTTATGACCATGACGAAGGAGTTTTTTGGCTAATTGCTCTGCAATTACCAGACGATTCTATCGAACCCCAGGATAATCTTGCCGCTCTGGAGCAGTTGTTGGAAAAATCTAAAAATGTTGATGTGTCACGCTTTAAGACTGTTGACCTCGAGAAGATAGATTTTTCACAAATTCGCTGCAATATGGACAAAGACTATTACCTTCGGACGGTTGAGAAGATAAAACGTTATATATACGATGGTGAAGTATATCAGATTAATTTTTCGCAGCGGTTCGAGTGTCCTTATGACGCTCCGCCGATGCGGCTTTTTCACTGGCAGAATCAATACAATCCGAGCGGCTACTCGGCGTACATCGATGGCGGCGATTATCATATAGTCAGCGCTTCACCTGAGATGTTTATTACAGTTTCCAATGGCGTTATTAGCACTAAACCGATAAAAGGAACGCGAAAGCGCATCGGTGAAACGGGACCGAATAAGCTGCATGCCGAATGTGTTAATAAGAGAAATTTCGATGAGCTTTTTGCCAGCGAAAAGGAGCAGGCCGAGCTGAATATGATAATCGACCTTGAGCGCAATGATGTTGCTAAAATTTGTGAGCCGGGCACGAGGAAAGTTGTTCAGCCCAGAACTATTGAGAGCTATCCGACGGTTTTTCACGCCATGGCGACGGTGGCCGGTCGGCTTCGGGATGATGTTACTTTTTGTGACGTTTTGAAAGCGATGTTCCCGGGCGGCTCTATCACCGGCGCTCCGAAAGTCCGCTCGATGGAAATTATCGATGAGACCGAACCTACAAGCCGGGGTGTTTACACAGGAAGCATAGGCTTTGTCGGCATAGACGGCAGTGTGTGCTTGAACATTGCAATACGAACGATTATTATCAGCGGCCGAAAGGCGTTTGCCCAGGCCGGCGGTGGAATAGTTGCGGATTCCGACCCGGAGGCCGAGTGGCAGGAAACCATTACGAAAGCAAGAGCGCTGCTGGCAGGAATGAAAGCGACGCAAAAAAGTAAGCAGCGGATAGTTGATATTGATAAATTGAATATGACATCAAAGAAGCAAGAGGTTGAACGCCGGACGGTATATGATGGAAAAAGTTTTTCTTAACGACAAGCTGGTTGGCATCGATAAAGCCCGTGTGTCGGTTACCGACGGCGGCTTTTTGTACGGGACAGGGCTGTTCGAGACGATGCGAAGCTATAACGGAGTTGTTTTTGCGCTGAAAGGCCATTTAGACAGGCTGTTTTTCAGTGCGAAAAGTTTATCCGTTAAGTTTTCGTTCGACAGAAAGTATTTTAAGGACGCTGTCTATAAGGTTCTGAAGGCCAATGAGCTGACCGACGCCCGGATACGATTGACATTAACGAGCGGCACGATGGCCGAGCCCGAACAGCAGCGTAAACCTACGGTCCTTATTACCGCCGTAAAGCTCGAGCCTTATCCGCCTGAATATTATAAAAAAGGTGTTATGGTGGTGCTGTGCCCGTTCAGGCAAAATACGAGTGAGCCGACTTCCGGGAATAAGACGACAAGCTATTTCTCACGCATTCTTGCTTTGAACGAGGCGCATCAAAAAAAGGCGGCCGAGGCATTGTGGTTCACCACAGACAACCGCCTGGCCGAGGGGTGCGTGAGCAATGTGTTCTTAGTCAAAGACTCGACCCTCTATACGCCGCCGATTAGCACTCCCGTTCTAGCGGGCATAACGAGAAAGACCGTTTGTCAGATTGCCGTAAATAAATCGATGAAGTTGATTGAAAAGGACCTTTTTATAGATGACGTTCTGGCCGCCGAGGAGGTTTTTCTGACCAACGTGATTATGCAGATTATGCCGGTGACCGCGATTGAAAAGCATACCGTCGGTGACGGCGGTGTCGGTGCGATGACTGAAGCGTTACAGACGGGTTACAATGAATTAGTTCAAGAGCAGTGCAGGAAGAGCAAATGAAGATAAAAGATGTTGCAGGTAAAATCGAAGGAATAGTCCCGCTTAAGCTGGCGCAGGGCTGGGACAACGTGGGATTGTTAATAGGTGAGCCGGGGAGAAATGCAAAAAACATTTTGCTGACTATCGATATTACCGGCGACGTTTTGGCCGAAGCGAAAAGACTGAAAACGGATTTGATTGTCAGTTATCATCCGGTGATTTGGGACGGCCTGAAAAGAATCACCTCTGATGGCTCGGCGAGTGTTGTTTACGACCTGGTTCGTTCCAGGATTGCAGTCTTTTCAGTACATACCGCTTTGGATGTTGTCGCGGGCGGAGTCAACGACGGCCTCGCCGAGATTGTCGGCATTGAAAAGCCGAAGCCTATTGGAGATTATGTGGATGTTCCGACCGGCGATGATTACAAGCTTATTGTTTTTGTTCCTCTTGAATCTTTAGCTAAGGTCTCGAACGCGGTGTTTGCAGCCGGTGCAGGGGCAATAGGAAATTACAGCCACTGCGGCTTTGGTGCACAGGGGACGGGCACTTTTTTACCTCTTGATGGAGCACGGCCAGCTATCGGGAGTAAAGGAAAACTCGAAAAGGTTGCTGAGGTAAGGTTCGAGTCGATTGTGCCGGCTGAGAAACTTGACAAAGTTACAGCCGCAATGAAAAAAACGCATCCTTATGAGACGCCGGCTTTCGATATAATAAAACTTTACAACAGTCAGGACAGATTCGGCCTTGGCAGAATCGGCAAATTGAAAAAGCCCTCACAAATGGAGCAGATTATCGACAGGATAAAGAAGTATACCGGCGCTAAGGCATTCGGGTTTGTCGGAAAGAAAAAGCGTCTGGTTAAAAAAGCGGCGGTTTGTGCGGGTTCCTGTGGTAAGATTATCAATCTGGTTATTGCTGCAAAGGCCGATTTGTATTTGACGGGCGAGCTGAAACACCATCAGGCCATTGCGGCGCAGGAAGCCGGCCTTAGCTGTATTTGCCTGAGCCATACCGTCTCGGAAAGGTTCATGTTGAAAAAATTCGCTAAACAGTTGCAAAAACAGCTAAATTCGGTCACAATAAGGGTGAGCAAAAAAGACGCAGACCCGTTTGAGTGGAAAGAACTATGACAGAAGAATTCGTTGAAGAAACAGAGACGGCCGTTTCGGAGATCGGGACCAGCGAAGTAGTTAAGCAACAAGCCGAATCTACGCAGCAGGATGAAGATTTCGAGACTACGGTCGAGTCGGTTGTGGAGGCGGTTTTATTTGCAAGTGACGAGTCTCTTTCGGAAACACGGCTGGCCAATATCGTTGAGACATCCACGAAGCAGGTTCGCCAAAGTATTCAAAACTTGAATGACAAATATAAGGCTAATAAAAATGCCTTTAGAATAGAGCAAATCGCCGGCGGTTATCAGATGCTCACCCTGAGCCCTTATAATTACTGGCTGAAGAAATTACTTCGTGCCCGAGGCGATAACAAGCTAAGCCCGGCGGCCCTGGAGACGCTCGCTATAATTGCATACAAACAGCCGGTAATGCGGGCCGACATAGAAGTAATAAGGGGCGTTGCAGGAGGCGAGGTTATTCGCTCTCTTTGTTATAAAGGGCTGGTGAAAATTGTCGGCCGGGCCGAGGTCTTAGGCAGGCCGATGCTTTATGGAACGACTAAGAAATTTCTTGAAATATTCGGCCTGAATACACTCAAAGACCTGCCAAAAATTGAAGAGCTTAAAAAGCCGGACTAATCCCGCGGAGGTTCTTCTACGTCGAAAATGTATATGCCCTCTTGTTTTTCGAGTACAGTAAAATTTCTTCCATCACCACTTTTCGAGAGGTATTAACGGAATATTGTTCAGGTAATCATCTTTCCAAACAGGCGATAGTAAAACCGCCACTCGTACATTGCCTTTCGCATCGGGCAATCGGATTAGAAGCCGCTTGACGCCTTTGTTGGTCTTTTGCGGCGGTTTCTGCTCGGCTGATTCAACAGTGAACTCAGCGCCGGCCGGTGATAGAATTTGTGCTTTAAGCTCTTTGCCTTTGAGTGTAAGTGAAGCATGACCCTGCTTGCGGACGTCGATTTTAGCATCGGTTGTCATCGCCCAGATGACCTCGCAGGGCTTTTCGATTTCGAACTCGTCCTGCACGAGTACTGCCCGCCGCTCGGGCGTTGCCACTCCGCGCGTTACCTTTTTTGCGAATTTGTCGTATGCACTTGTTAAGTCAATAAGAACAAAACCGCTGTTTTTCTTCGAGACGAACTTGATGACGCTGGATTTTCCGAGCGGGTCCTGGTCTTCGCCGCCTAACAGCGGGACGCTGTGACTTTTCGAATTCAGGCGGTAATATTTCCAGCGCTCACCTCCTCTTTTTTTGTCCCAGTAGCCGGGCAGGTTGTAATCGTCCGAGCCGAGGTCGCGCGCCCATCGCACGCCAAGTGCATCAAGCTCGAAGTTGCCTAAATCAAGATGGCCGTGATTGACCTGATTGAAGCCGGCCTTTACGCCTACGAACAATGCCTCGGGGTCGTCCCATGCGCTCCGGAACACCGCCACTTCCACAGGCCCTCTAAAATAGTGGTCAAGGTCTTTCGGCGCAGATCGCCCATTTTGAGGCGGCACATACCAGACTACGTGCTGGGGGCTGGCTCTGCGTTTGGAAAGCTCGATGTGTTCGGATTCGGCGTATAAAGAATTTTTGTAGACCCGGACAAGCCAGAACATACAAGGCATGGTTCTGCGCGAGCTTCTTTCTCCGCAGTCGGCGATATTCAGATACATTCCGGTCGGACCGCATGTATATATCGGGAAGTTGCCAGCTTTAGACATTCCCTCAATTTGCGAAAGCCCGAAGTCTTTTCCTAATGCTGTTTGCAGGGCTGTCAGGCCGTACGCAGTGTAGTGCGTTGCATAGCTCCAGTAACCGGGACCTTCGCCCCATGCACCGTCGGGACCGTAGCTTTTCAAGGCACGCGGCAGTGACTCAACGGCGGAGCTGATAATCTTTTCGGCGTACTTCGGGTCCGATTCGGCAATGGCCAGCGCGCCGACTATCAATCCGCCGTTGCAGACCTGGTTCCAGTTATGTTCGCTTTTATGCCACCAGCTTTTTTCGTATGCTTTCAGTCCTTCTTTTAGTCCGTTCTTGATTAAGCCCACCTTGATTTTTTCCCGTGATGCACTATCGAGATATGAATACAGCCAGTCGTAGCCCAGGCCGACCGCGTGTGACATCTCGGCCGTATCGAGAAAGTGAGAAGGGTTCCAGTCGTTGAACGCGCAGACGGTCAGCAGGTTTTCCGCAGCTTTTTCGGCGTATTTTTCTTCGCCCGTCCATCTGTATGCAAGGCCGAGTGCGTAAGTTCGGTTCATACAATCCCTGCTGACGTGAAGAAGCCGCGGCCCAATCTTTTTGTAGGTCAGCTTTGGTTTTTCGAGACATTCATCTGCATTATGAAGAACATCTTTCAAACATTTCTGTAAGACCGTATCTTTTTCGTATTGTTTTTTCAGGCGCTCGAGGTCGTTGTCTTTTAATATTAATCGAGGATGATTCTTATCGAGCGTTTTAAGAACTTCCGCGGGTTCTACCCTGAAATCCTTTGCACGGATTGAATAGCAGCAAGTCAGTATAATAGAAAGAGCGAGCAATCTGTGTATGTTCATGATAATCAGCCTCCATTTCCAGAAGGTATGTTAATTTTGCCAACGAAGCCGCCTGATGTTATGAAATTTACAGCATATAATGCAAGGGAAATCTTTTGCCGGTGTTGCTGAAATTTCTTATGATTGTGCCGGATATTGTCCTGTATTAAATAAGAGTGGAATTATGGAAAAGTTTATTGAAAAAGAAACTGTGTGCTCTAAATGTAATGTATTACACGATATACGAGGCAACGGAGGGCTACCGGCCGCATTTTCACTTTACAGAGATAACCGGTCCTGTTAGAATGCGGCCTGTGCGTAAAACCCTCCGCTGAAATTGAGGGTTAAGTACGATATACTTAATACGAGATAATGGCTGGCAAAATAATAATTGATACCGAGCGATGCAAAGGCTGCGGCTTATGTGTAACGGTGTGCCCGAACAATAGCATTATCATTTCCGAAGAGTCCAACAAAAACGGTTACTTTCCGGCGAAGGCGGACAATACTAATTGTACAGGCTGCGCAGCGTGTGCCATTATTTGTCCGGAGGCCGTGATCGAAGTGCATCGTGATGAGCCCGGCAATGTCGAGATAATCGTCGAGCCGACCAACAAAAGCAAGCCAAACGTGATTAAGGGTAAGGTGTAGGGCCCGTTTGGTTAGATGAGAAGGGACAAATATGACCGAACAAGGAATCTCTGACAGGTCATGCGAGCGGGTTCTAATGTGCGGCAATGAGGCCCTTGCCGAGGCGGCCATACTTG
>JASFVS010000045.1:0-13483 GCA_050049715.1 Phycisphaerales bacterium | reverse complement strand
AAGGTGAGACTAAAAGAAAGGGTGGTGACGACGTAATCGACGCCGAGTTCGAAGTAAACGACAACGGATAAAAACATAAAACATTAGCTAACAATTTCAGACTCCTTCTGTCGGGTCAGGATGACCCGATAGAATATAGCAAATAGAAAAGCCGAAGCGCGGATTAGAAATTCAATTACCCGCTTCGGCTTATTTGCTTCCTACAAAGCATCCTAACATCCCAACTACATCTTCATCTGACATAAAATCTGGAAGTTTGGATGATTATTTGGTACAATATCATTTGTTGAAGACAAAACGGAGATTAAGTTTTATACAGGGTCCATTGAAAAGCAGGAGGTAGTCAGTGTTGAAAAAAAATCTACTCTTTCTCACAATCAGCACAGTACTCATTCTTCCGGCAATCACCCATGCGCAGGTCGGTCTGATATCAATTTCTCAAAACGCCGAATCCATAGGTCTGTATCAAAAATTCGAACTGACCTTTACCCTCCTGCAAAGCTACAGTAATCCTTTCGACACCGACATTGTTGACATCACAGCTGCTTTCACCCAACCCGATGGCAACGATGTAGAAGTCCCCGCCTTTTTCTATGAGGAATACGACGAAGACCGGTACGGGGAATATATTCACGCCGGAAACCCATGCTGGATGGTGCGCTTCGCCCCATCACGGCTCGGCACATACACAATCAATCAAATTAAAATTATTGACCATAACGGCACTAACACAATTGACCCCAATATAACTTTCACCTGCATCGAAAGTGACGAAAAAGGCATTATAAGACCGGACAGCCGAAATACTTACTATATGCGGTACGCTAACAACGAACCCTATCTACCAATCGGTCATAATGTAGGCTGGTGGAACGAAGACGGAACAACCCAGTGGAAAGATACTTTCACAAAAATGGGCCGCGTCGGCGAAAACTGGACCCGCATCTGGATGACTCATTTCTATCAGGGCACAACTCTCGAATGGAGATCGAGCAAACAATACTATGACGGCGTAGGTGTAATAAGCCTGCCGATTGCATGGAGGCTGGACCGCATAGTCGAAAGCTGCGAGCAAAACGGCATCTCAATACAATTGTGCTTACAACACCACGGCCAGTTCAGCACAACCACAAATCCAAACTGGGACGACAACCCTTACAACATAATTCACGCCGCAACCGATGGCGGCTTCCTTGAGAACGCCGAAGATTTCTTCACCGACCCCGAAGCGCGCAGAATAACAAAGTACAAATACCGCTATATCATCGCCCGCTGGGGCTACTCAGACGCCATTTTAGCATGGGAGCTTTTTAACGAGGTCCAGTACACTGACGGCTGGCGAAACAACCGCCCCTCGGTAATAGACTGGCACGAGGAAATGGCCGGCTACATAAAGTCCGTTGACCCGTTCGGCCATCCGGTCACTACAAGCTCCGACAAGCCGGGCTTTGAGAATATCTGGAGCCTGAACAATATTGACCTCATACAGGTTCATTACTACGGCTCCTACACGATCAACTTCTTCGACGAAGCATTCAACAGACTCAGCATACACAACAAGCCGGTCATTATGGGTGAATTCGGCAACTTCGACCGAAGTGACCCCAACGAAGGCAGCTTGGTTCTACACAACGGCATTTGGAGTGCATTTCACGTCAACTCAACCGCCAACCTATGGTGGTGGGACAATTTCATCGAGCGATACAATTTCTATGACGAATACAAAGCCCTTTCGGTTTACGCACAATCAGAAGACCCCGCCGCTCATAATCTATCCAAAGCAAACATTCGCATCCCCGGCCTGCCCTTATGGGCCTCCGCTACGCCGGGACTGTCGGATTTCTACGCTGTATCGACACAGACCATCTTTGACATCCAGCCCGATGGAAGTATTTCCTCCGGAATGGGCAATCTCTCGCAATGGCTGCATGGCACATCCAAAGACCACCTTGGCGTACGCTCCGACCCAACCTTCAATATCGACATGGCGACCAGCGGCATTTTAAAAATACATGTTGATGAAGTTTCCGCCTGGGGTAATAACCGCCTGCGTGTCCTTGTTGATTCACAGCAGACCTTTTCTTCATCTTACGCAAACGGCTCAGAAGATTTTATAATAGAAGTCCCGCTGCCGGCCGGCACACATGCAGTTCAAATCGAGAACACCGGACAGGACTGGTTTAATATCTCAAATTACGAATTCATAGAGAACAACATTAGCGATGTCGGTTACCTGCGTTTTCTCGGCCTGGCAGGTGACAACCACGCTTATATCTGGATTTATGATATTGACAGCCAAAAAGGCAGAACTCCCTTCGGGATTTTCTCTGATGTGAGTTTCGTTTTAAATGGTCTAAGTGACGGCCTCTATACTGTAGAAGCCTACGAAACTCGCGGCCAAGGAGGTATTATAGAAGTCAACCAGGTTGATTGCCTAAACGGTGAACTGATTATAGAACTTCCTGATTTTGAACGCGACATTGCCGTAAAGGTCAGGCCGCTTCAATAATCCTGCTACGAGAATGATTAATTACTCATTCATGTTACTTAATAGTTTCACCCAAAGCATCCAGAGGCTCTTCGATAATTAACCTGCCCCCTAAAGCCGCCGCCAAATCCGGAAGGTCATAGACCTTTAACGCTCCATATACTGTATTGACCTGCTGGTTGTGAGACCGTCCCAGCTTTATCACATTCGACCACGATATAAGTGAGCGTGTCAACTTCACGGAATTGAATAACCCTGGCTCAAGCGATGCGCTATGGAGCGCAGGTACACCCACATTGCCCACTGCAACTAAATCCACCGGCACCGGATATTTCTGCTTTAAATAATGCGCACAAACTAATAAATCTTCCGCCCGCATACCAACATACGAGCGTCCGAGTAAATACGCCGTATAAACATCCTTCCAATCAAGCCCGATGGCCTCGGTAAATTTATTTTGCTTAAGCTGCTGCGTCTCTCCCGTACCGCGAACATCCACAGCCAGCACTACTCGCCCTGCCATCACCAACTTTTCAATCGCCCCGCCAGCCCCGGCATCCGCTTCCTTACCTTTCTCATGAACATACAAAACCGCACCCAGGCTGATTTTTCGTTCGCCTTTTTCAGGAACAAACATCAACCCCGGCAAATAAATACCATCTTCCGGCTTCAAAACTATTTTTCGAATCTCATACCCGTCCCGCTCGATAACATCAACTTCCTCCACTTTCGGCTCTGGTAATTCCGTGAGCCTGCGCACACCGGCAATCTGACGCACTCTACCTAACAATTTTTCATGGTCTTTCACCACCCAAAGTTTTTCGCGTTGACTTGCCAGCTCTTTTTCATAATCCCGGTTCAGGTCATAAGCCGACCGCGCACCCTCTAACAACATAACCTGACCGCCCGGCGCACATTGAATCTCCTCATCACTGAGCAATTCGATATCCGGCTCGACAATCGGCTCATCTTTTTTCAGCAGCCACCGCGCCATCCACCGCACAACGCCCTGCCGCTGAAGCACGTTATAATTATGCTCGGCATCGTTTTCTAAAAGGTCTATCCGCTCGGCGAAACCCATACGCGAATACAGCCGCTTCGCATAACGAAAAGACTCCCACGTCCCCCCGATATCGAAAAAGTCCCTCGTCGCCGCACATATCAGTATCGGCGTCGGCGCTCGCATCATCAGATAATCGGCGTGGTCCATACCAAACGCAAGCTGCCCGAAAATATTCTGCTCCGCATCCTGCACACCGATAGTATCCAGCAGCCGCTTGAAGCTTGTAATATAACAGCTCGGCGCCGCAGCAATAATACGTTCATCCAGCGCCATCAGATAAGCCGTTTGCGTCCCCCCGCCGCTATTACCCGTACACCCGATACGTTTCGGATCTACTTCTCGCCGCGCTTGCAGATAATCAATGCCCCGCATACCATCCCATATCTCTAAGCTCGCAGTCCCTCGCCCGAGTAAAATACTGCCGACGCCAAGCATCGTATGCGCCCTCGTACCCCAAAGCTTCGGCCATTCCGAAAGTATCTGCCCCCGCTCACCCTGGTCAACCGGGTCGAAAACCAGCGCCGCCATTCCATTCAAAGCCAGTAATGCACCCATTGCCTGATAAGACTCATTCCCTTTGCCATTAAAACTATGCCCGCACGGCACCAGCACGCCCGGATACGGAGGGCTGTATTTCTCATCGGCCGGCAAAAACAATAAAGAGCTTACATAATGCTTGGGCCGGCTTTCGAAAATTACCTTCTCCACACGGTAACCATCCCGCAAAACAACACCTGTCACCAGCGGATTCAATTCTGTCCGCTCCGGCAAACCGCCGATTGCCTCGATAAATTTTTCACGCAAGTTCTTTTGATATTCCTCTATCTGCTCCGGCGTTTTAAGCTGCTCATACCGTTCTTTCCAGTCATTGAATCTCCGCTGCGCCGCCACACGAAGATAACGACTCATCATATCATCCGGCTTCACGCCGCCGATACTCTCAGGCAGCACACGCAGGCTATCATCAGCAAAAGCCACCCCGCCTACTATCAGGCTCAAACATATAACTATGATTATTCCCGCTCGACGCATAATTTTCTTACCTCCTCTTACATACTATTTCCCGATACAGAACCGGCTGAATATCTGCTCCAGTATCTGTTCATCAATTTGTCCGCTTATCGGCCGGCCGATACTCGAAACCGCCTCATAAGCCGCCCTGAGCATCATCGCCGCGACCTCATCGTTACCCGCCTTCAATTCTTCCGCCGATTCACCCACATTCTCAATCGCCTCACTCACCGCCCGCTTATGCCGGGCCACAAGCGCAACACCACCCTCATGTACTATTCTGCGGTTATCGAGCTTCCCATATCCGGCGTTGATTATCTTCTCATCGATTGTCTTTAGCAACAGCTCTAAACCTTCGCCGCTCTTCGCAGATGTCACCAACAGCCCGGCACCGAATAACTCCTCCAACTCAGCAAGGCGATTTGGCAAAACCTCTTCGAACACCAAATCGCATTTTGTCGTAACCGGCACAAAAACCTTCGGCTCTATAAGTTCACGTATCGATAAATCTTCCGACCAGTCGGCTTTTGAAACATCAACGCAAAATAAAACAATCGAGCTGTTCCCCAGCGCCTCTATTGCCGCCTGATGCGCCAATTCATCGAGAATGTTGTCCGTTTCGAGCACCAGCCCCGCACAATCGAAAAGCACGCACTCACAATGCTCCAGCTTCAGCGGCACGCTCAGGACATCCCTGGTTGTATGACGCTCACCCGAAACGATACTTCTTTCTTTCTCAAGCAGCTTATTCAGCAAACTGCTCTTGCCCGCATTCGTCGCACCGGCTATTCCCACCGCCGGCAACTCCATTAACGACTCGTACCTGATACTCCCCGACAATAACCTCTCAAGCTGATGTTTTATCCCGATGAGTCTTTCAGCTATTTCCGCGCCGGCCTTAAATTCTATATCTTCACCGCTGAAATCCAGCCCCGCTTCAAGCAGACTAAGACACTCCATCATCGCAGTGCGAATTTCCGCTATAGTCCCGTTCAGCCGACCGCTCAGAAGTTTTTCCGCCGCCGCCAATTGAAACTCATTCGAGCTTACAATAATTTCGTTCACCGCCTCGGCCTGCGCCAAATCGATTTTTCCGTTCAGATACGCCCTCGCCGTAAATTCACCCGGCCCAGCCGGCTTAATTCCGCCACCCAATAAACGATTAATCAGCGCCTCGGCAACAGCCGTATTGGTACAGACGTGAATCTCAACTAAATCATCACCTGTATAAGAGTGTGGAGCAAAAAAAAGATATAGCTGCGCTTCTATTTCAAGACCATCATCGATTTTTAGACTCGCCGTCGTCAGAGCGTTACCATGCCTGTTCACACATAACGAATCAGGCAATTTGAAAATCTTAGTGCAGGTCTCCATCGCACCGGGGCCGGTTATACGAATGATTACTCTTTTGTCCGGCGTAGGAGAGCTGACCGCTACGATGGTGTCACTAACGTCATAGCGAACAGGGTTTGGGGTACAGGATTTATGTTGCAGCTCCATTATGTATCCCGGCGCCTTGGGTTCATTACTTGATAAAGCACACCACCGGCTCTAAACTTTTAACCTTGGCCGTTGTCATTCCCGCAAAAGCCGGGACCCGAAAATAATCAACTTCAATTTAGTCTGTTATTTTCTAATGTAAGCTGGCTCAAAGGTCAAGAGTAAAATTTTTAGTTAAGGATTGATAAAGCACCGCCGGACTACTTTCCAGCCCTGACTAATCGAATATATCGTAAGATTCTGGCTCATAGTTTCGCGGTAATGTTTCGTCTCAGATAGAAACTCAATCCTCTGAGCCTTAAAAAAACTTGTTAGAACATAAAACTTGTATACAGTGTTAATCTTTAGGCAAGCTCGAAAGAGACAAATTGACCGCAGCATTTTGAAGTGGAAGTTGTTTGGCTTTACAGAAAGAAGTTTTATTATATACTTAAGTGGTTATGGCAGAGATTGGAAGCAATTCGGTCGGCATCGTGCAAACACAAACAATAAGGCTCATCGAGCAGGATAAGCCTTTAGAGCTGGAGTGCGGAAAAACTCTGGCTCCGATTGATGTGGCATACGAAATATACGGCCAGCTTAACGAGGCCGACGACAACGCAATTCTGATTTGCCATGCCCTTAGCAGCAACGCTCATGTCGCCGGCTACAACAGCCCCGATGACAGAAAGCCCGGCTGGTGGGACAATATGGTCGGGCCCGGCAAAGGAATCGATACAAACAAGTATTTCGTCATCTGCTCGAATTTTTTAGGCGGCTGTAGCGGAACCACAGGCCCTTCCTCAATCAATCCGGCGACAGGCAAACCTTACGGTCTGGACTTTCCGATTATCACGATAGCCGATATGGTCAAAGTCCAAAAGCTGCTGCTGGACAAATTAGAAATAAAACAGCTCCTTGCTATAATCGGCGGCTCGATTGGAGGAATGCAGGTTTTACAGTGGGCGGTCGATTATCCCGACTTCGCCAAAGCCATACTGCCTCTTGCGACAACCAGCCACCTCGGCGCCCAGTCAATCGCTTTCGACGCGGTGGGACGCAACGCGATTCTGGCCGATGCTAATTTCGACGATGGACAATACAAAGACAAAGAAGGCCCGGACAGAGGTCTGGCGATTGCGCGAATGATTGGACACATAACGTACCTATCGGAGCAGGGCATGCGCGAGAAATTCGGCAGAACGCTCCGCAGCACAGAGCAATACCGTTATGATTTCAACTCCGAATTTTCCGTCGAGACATATCTGGACTATCAGGGACAGACTTTCGTCGAAAGGTTCGATGCCAACAGCTATCTCTATATCACCAAGGCGGCCGATTACTTCGACCTTCAAAAACAGTATGGCTCACTAAAAAAGGCATTTGAGAACGTCAAATCGAGATTCTTTGTAGCCAGCTTCACCAGCGACTGGCTCTTCACACCGGCACAGTCCAAGGCGATTGTCGATGCACTGGCGGCCAACCGAAAAGATGTCACGTACGTTGACATTGCATCTCCGTACGGTCACGATGCTTTTTTGCTTGAGCCGGATGTTATGGGCGGATTTATCCGCTGCTTTTTGCAGGCTACCCACAGGCCACAGGCACAACAGCAGCCGTGTTCACGTTACGCACGAAATAAGCGTCAACCCAGCACATTCGACCAGGCCCACAGAACGCGCGTTGATTACGAGCTGATACAATCGCTTATCGAGCCGAATACCAGCGTGCTGGACGTCGGCTGCGGAGACGGCGAGCTGCTCACAAATCTTATCAGAGACAAAAACATCAAAGGCGAAGGCATTGAGCTTGACCAGGAGCTTGTGCTTGATTGTGTATGTCGCGGCCTGCCCGTCATCCAGCAGGACATCGAAGAGGGTTTTAGGTATTACAGCGACAAATGTTTCGATTATGCGATACTGTCACAAACGGTACAGACGGTGAAAAATCCCGAAAAGGTTTTCGCTGAACTGCTCAGGGTCGGCAAAAAAGTGATTGTAAGCTTTCCGAACTTCGCCTACTGGCGATGCAGAGTACAGTTGTTGCTGGCAGGCAAAGCGCCTGTTACGAAACAGCTTCCGTTTGCCTGGCACAATTCACCGAACATACATTGCCTGTCACTGAAAGACTTTGAACGGTTCTGCAAAAGGCTGGGCGTTAAAGTGGAAAAGAGAATACCTCTGATTAAAACCAGTATCAGCCCGGTAAAATTCGCGCCTAATCTGTTTGCTGAAGAGGCAATATACGTAACAAGTAAAGATTGAAACATTATAAATCATCGGGAGATAAAAATGGCACAGCTTGAACGCATAGGGGTCTCACTCGAGGGAGAGTTGCTTTCGATGTTCGACGAGCTTATTGCCAAGCAGGGTTATCAAAGCCGGTCCGAAGCGATACGCGACCTTGTCCGCCGCCAGTTAAGCGAGGAAAAGCTAAGCAATCCGAAAGCCATGGCTGTCGCCGCCGTCTTTCTGGTTTATAATCATCATTCTACTAAACTTACTGACAAGCTGGTCGCCGTCCAGCATTCCCACAATTTGGGTTCATCGCTGCAAATTATTTCCACCCTTCACGTCCACCTGGACGAGCACGACTGCATGGAGGTGATTGTGCTCAGGGGGCACGTCTGTCAGATTAACAAAATGGCCCAGGGAATATTAAGTATGAAGGGCGTAAAATTAGGACGCCTCAATATCGTCGCGACCTGATTTGTAATTGACGATTTGCAATTTACAATTTACAATCTAAGAAAATAAGAATCTCGAAAAGGGCGATTAGCTCAGTTGGCCAGAGCGCACGGATCACACCCGTGAGGTCACAGGTTCGAGCCCTGTATCGCCCATTCAATAAAAGTAACAGACAGGGCTCGAACCTTAAAAAGGTGTGGGAAAAGTATTTTCCCATGTCGTCGGGGTAACAGGAGAGAACGAAGTTCTCGACGCCATAGGGGCTTTAGCCCCTTTGGGGAGCGAACGATAGTGAGCGACAGGTTCTAGGCCGAAGGCCGGAGCCCTGTATCGCCCATTTTTAATAATTTCGAAATGCGAAGTATGATATTCGAAACTTTCTGTAGAGGCGTCTTTGGATAATCCGGCGAAAAAGCATATCCCACTGACAAGAATTCAGAAGCTCATCGGCAAAAGGATGTTACAATCCAAGCTGAGCAAGCCCTGCTTTTATATAGAGTCGAAAGCGGACATCACGGAATTTATGGCGATGCGGCCTAAACTCAGAAAATCACTGGGCGTCAAAGTAACCACGAACGCTTTTTACATTCATACGCTGGCCCTGGCGGTGAAAAAATGTCCTCTCACGGCGGGAAAGCTCGAAGACGGCCATATAAAAATAGCCGAACGCATTAACGTCGGCTTTGCGGTCAATGCGCCGCAGGGCCTTGTTGTGCCGGTGGTAAAAAATGCAGCGGAAAAAACGTTGCCCCAGATTGCCGGCGAGGAACAATTGCTGACCAACAAAGCACGTGACAACCAATTGACGCTTGAAGAAATAGAAAACGAAACTGTGGCGTTGAGCAATCTCGGCATCTATGGCATAGGCCGCTTTTTAGGAATTGTGCCGCCACCGGCCAGCACTATATTGGCCGTTGGCAATGTCGTTCCCACGGTCGTTTGCGAAGATGAAGAAATAGCCGTGCGAAAAATAGTCAGTCTGTCTCTGGCGGCTGACCGCAGGATTATAGATGAAATATACGCCTGCGAATTCCTGAACTTCATAACCGAACAACTGGAAAACCCGAATGCAAATGTCAACACGGAAGAAAGCCGGGTCACTTTATATGAAAAACAAAGATAAGGAGCAGGTAAAATGAATAGAAATTTTAGAATCGTTTCTTTTTGTATTTTAGCCGCAATAACATTTACCTCGACAGCCTTAGCCCAGAATGCGCCGGGTTTACACAAGGTCGAATTGCTCTGGCCCAACGGAGCGCCGGGCGCTAAAGGCAGCGAAGATGGTGACAAACCTACCCTGACGATTTACCTTCCGCCCGAAGAAAAAGCAACCGGAGCTGCCGTGGTGATTTGCCCCGGCGGCGGTTATGGTCACCTGGCGATGGACCATGAGGGACATCAAGTCGCACAGTGGTTAAACTCTTTAGGCGTCGCAGGATTTATACTTAAGTACCGCCATCATAACAGCGGCTCCGGCTATGGCCATCCGGCACCGTTGCAGGACGCCCAGCGGGCAATCAGAATAGTCCGAGGCCGTGCTAAAGAATGGAGCATCGACCCGAATCGAATAGGCATCCTCGGCTTTTCCGCAGGCGGACATCTGGCATCGAGCGCGGGCACGCACTTTCAAAAACGATACAGCAAAACAGAAGACCAGATAGACCGTAAAAGTTGTCGGCCTGATTTTATGATACTAATTTATCCGGTAATCACGTTAGCCAAACCATACACACACGGCGGCTCCAGATTTAATTTGCTCGGCAACAATCCGGACATGGAACTCATAGAGAACCTTTCAAACGACAAGCAGATTACCCCTGAAACACCGCCCACATTTCTGGTGCACTCCAACGATGACAGGGCCGTGCCATCGGAGAACAGTATCAATTTCTATCTTGCTCTGCGAAAGGCCGGTGTCCCCGCCGAAATGCACATATACGAACACGGCGGTCACGGCTACGGCCTCGGCAAGCCAAATACCGCTGAATCAAGCTGGCCTGCTCGCTGCGCAGACTGGCTGCGAGGACGGGGAATTCTGGATAAGAAAAACTCAGACTTCAAGCTGTACTAATCCGACTATCAGGATTCAGCCTGTTCCTGACTGGCCGGTGTTTGTGCAAGTTCCGAAGGCTCTGCCGCAGTTTCAGGCTCCGCCTCCTGCTGCTCGGATGAGACTGATTTGATTTCAATCGGAGCACGGTTTTGTTCTTCTTCGGCAGCCTGCGCCTCAGCCTGAGACGCATCATCGGCTGTCACCGGCTCTTGCGCGTCGTGCTGTGGAACATCGTCAGGCCCCGGCTGTTCTTCTGAATCGGGTTGTATAATAACAGGAGGTTCCAATGGCACCTCAGCATCAGGTTGTATAATGACGGGGGATTTTGGCGGCTCCTGGGCACCAGGCTGAACAATAACAGACGATTTAACCGGTTCCTGAATTTCTGGTTCTGAAATATCAGGGGCGGCCGGTTTTTGAAACTGTGCGTGGATTAATTCGGCCACTCTCCTATAATCCTCCGCACCATTGCAGCCCGGCTCATATTCAAAAATCGTTTGGCCATAGCTGGGCGCTTCGGCAAGCTTGATATTCCTGCGGATATAAGCCGGTAAAATCTGTGCCTGCGACCAGGGGCACTCACCTCCGCGTGCCTCGTCAAGAAATTGCTTAACATCGTCTCTGACTTCGTTCGGAAGCGAGGCCCGTCCATCGAACATACATAGTAAAACCCATTTAACTTTCAGGTTAGGATTAATCCTTTTGTTAACAAGCTCAATGGTCTGCAGCAGTTTTCCGAGTCCCTGTAGCGCCAGAAAGTGCGGCAGCAACGGAATGAGAACATCTTCCGCGGCAGCGAGAGCGTTGAGAGTAAGCAGGCCGAGCGAAGGACTGCAATCGATAAAACAATAATCGAACCTGTCTTTGCATGATTGAAGGGCTTCCCGCAAAATAGTCTCCCTGCCGACCACGCTTACCAGTTCGCTTTCAGCGCCGACAAGATTTATATTTGCAGGCAGCAGCCAGAGATTCAGCCTCATGAGCATAATATTATCTTCGAACCCGGCCGAGCTGGTCATAACTTGATATGAGCCGATCTCAATGGTCTGCGGCTCAAGCCCAAGATGTATCGTCAAATGCGCCTGAGGGTCAAAATCGATAACAACCACTCTTGCACCTTTTGCGGCAAGGGCTGCTGCCGTATTGGCAACTGTGGTGGTTTTTCCCACGCCACCCTTCTGGTTTAATACTGCGATTGTTCTCATATCAGCTAAAAACTTAACCCTGCTTTTACTTTTGTTTATTCAGCTTTTTCAGGATGGCATCAAGCACCCCATTAACAAAAGCCGGTGATTTATCGGTACTATATTTTTTCGCAAGCTCAATGGCCTCATTAATAACAACCTTCGGCGGAATATCACGACAAAATTTCAACTGATAAACCGCCAACCTTAAAATGCTCTTATCAACCGGCGACAACCTTGTAAATTGCCACTTTATTGTCGAGGCAATTATCGGCTCGTCGCATTGTTCTAAATTTTCCCAGGTCCCTTTCGTCCAGTCCGAGGCGAGCTTACGCACAAACTCGTCTTCGTCCCTTCTATGTAGAATCCGTCCAAAAGCTCAAAAATGTCCGGGCCCTGCACATCAAATTGATATAACGCCTGCATCGTCAGTTCTCTGGCCCTTGTTCTTTTGTCGGTCTTCATAGCTTTCAGTTCGTAGTTCATAATAAACTACGAGCGGGGTTTACAAAAGCAATAAACCCCGTCTGGCATCGCTCACGAGTCCGAACCGCTTAATTGTTCCATCACGTTGGCCATCTCCATAGCTGTTTGAGCCGCATCGGCGCCGGCGTTGCCCATTTTTGTTCCGGCCCTTTCAACCGCCTGTTCGAGAGTTTCACAGGTCAGCACGCCAAATACAGCCGGCGTGTCCGAATCGTAGTTTATTTGCCCGATACCGCGAACCACCTGCTGGCAGACATAATCATAATGTGCGGTCTGGCCTCGAATAACCGCGCCGAGGCAAATAATAGCGGCATATTTACCGCTGCCGGCAAGCTTCTTGGAAACCTGCGTAATTTCACAGGAACCCGGCACCCAGACTACAAATATTTGTTCATCAGCAGCACCATGACGTTGGAGACAATCTATCGCACCGGCGAGCAGCTTCGATGTGATGAACTCATTGAATCTGCTGACCACAATAGCATAATTGCCCTTGCCGGCTGTTACTCGGCCTTTTATTTCTTTAATCATAGCCTCACTTCTCCAAATTATATCGGTGGTACGTGACTCAATTCACATGCAGTTACGACCCGCCTGGCAATCATATATTATAAGACTCTCCGTCACGGGTTTCCAGAAAAACAAATCACAACAATACAAGGTCTCAACTCATGTCATTTTAGCCTCAACTGCTAAACTATGCAATTATAAGAGCTTATATTTCATATTTCCAGCAAAATATTAGTACGCACAAAAAGACCCTAATACAAGAAAAAAACCGCTAACCTGAGTGCATTTTGTTGGCGATAACCACGCTGTATATACTCCTGACAGTCGTTTGATAAACAGGGTAAGGGACGATTATGCTGTTTGATAGTATGGAATTTGGCTCCTACGATAAGGCCGAGCGGAAAGCAAGAATGGCTTACGAGCTGTATGAAGACGGTAAAATGTCCCTGGCGCTTAACGAACTCGAGACAGCCATTGAAATCAATCCTGCGAATAGTTCCTGGCATTTCGACAAAGCATTAA
>JASFVS010000044.1:0-13529 GCA_050049715.1 Phycisphaerales bacterium | reverse complement strand
CTCGATCGGTCACGGGGACATTAATTTCGAGGAAATCATCGTCGCTCTTAACGATATCGGTTATCAGGGGCCGCTTTCAATCGAATGGGAAGACGGCAGAATGGACCGTGAACACGGTGCAGAAGAGGCCTGCAAGAACATTAAGAAAGCAGATTTCAAACCGTCGCAGGTCGCGTTCGATGCGGCTTTTGATAAAGAATCGAGGTAGAAACTACCAGGTTCCCAGATTCGTCACCTAAAGTTAAGGGCACTAAAATTTGAAAAGAGCCAACTATGACTTGTAAAGAAAATATCAATCGACGTCAGTTCCTGAAAAAAACAGCCGGTACCACTATAGGAACGATAGCTTTTCCATACTTTGTACCTTCATCTGTTTTAGGACAGAACGGCGACGCAGCACCAAGCGAACGAATCACTATGGGGTGCATCGGCGTAGGCTGGCAGGGAACCGATAATATGAACGCATTTCTTAGCGAAAAAGATTGCCGAATTATAGCTGTCTGCGATATCGATAAAAGCCACCTGCAAAACGCTATCAACAATGTCAATGAAAAATATCAAAACAAGGATTGTGCCTCATACCATGACTTCCGGGAGTTATTAGCACGCGATGATATCGACGCAGTTTCTCTTGGCCTGCCCGACCATTGGCACTCGATACCGGCTATAGAAGCAGCCAAGGCCGGCAAGGACATTTACGGAGAAAAACCTTTGTCTCACACTTTAAAAGAAGGTCGTGCTATGTGCGAGGCGGTTAAGCGTTATAACCGAGTATGGCAGACCGGTAGCTGGCAGCGCTCACAGAGTAATTTCCGGTTCGCATGTGAACTGGTTCGTAACGGGCGTATCGGAAGAGTGCATACCGTCGAGGTGGGATTACCCTGTGGCCATGCCGACTTCGGCGGGACCAAAGGGCAGGAAGGGATTTGTCAACCGCCTGAAGAGCTCGACTATGACCGCTGGATTGGGCCGGCACCGTACGCGCCTTATTGCCCGGCACGTGTACACAAGAACTGGCGATGGGTGCTTGACCACGGAGGCGGACAGCTTATGGACTGGGTCGGACACCACGTTGATATAGCCCACTGGGGTATGGACTACGGTGGTCCCTATGAGATAGAAGGCTCAGGTAAATATCCGAAAGACGGATTGTGGAACAGTCCGACAAGATATCGGCTGACAGCCAAATATCCCAATGACATTACAATGACCATTGCCGGCGGGCATAGAGATATTCGCGGCGGCACAAAATGGATAGGAGAAGATGGATGGGTATGGGTTACTCGCGGCGAGATAGATGCAAAACCCAAGAAGTTGCTAAAAGAAAAGTTCGGAGTCGATGAGATACACCTGTTTCGTTCTCCCGGTCACTGGCGGAATTTTCTGGATTGCGTTAAAAGCCGCCAGACCACCTTAGCACCTTGTGAAGTGGCGCACCG
The DNA here is from genome assembly GCA_050049715.1 of Phycisphaerales bacterium. GTDB lineage: Bacteria > Planctomycetota > Phycisphaerae > Sedimentisphaerales > Anaerobacaceae > NIOZ-UU13. Next base: position 12,090 of record JASFVS010000044.1, on the reverse strand, counting down.
TTCGGCAACGCCCGGCCATTTAGGACAAATTGCTATGCTTCTGGGGCGTAAGATACGTTTTAATCCCCAGACTGAAGAAATACTTGATGACCCGACTGCATCCAGCCTTCTCGGAAAGTCAATGCGAAGTCCGTGGCATCTTTAAAATTGATTATTTATATTATTCATTGAAAACTGCTGTTCTTTTTATTGGATATAATCTGATATGCTCTTTAATCAGGAGCCTGGGAAATTGATTGTTACTTGTTAACCACGTAAAGAGGAAAGTTTAATATGAAAAAGCTTAATCGCCGCCAGTTCTTAAAAAACGCGACCGGCTTTACAGCAGGCGCGGCAGCATTTCCTTACATCGTATCGGCATCGGCATTGGGGCAAAGCGGTAACGTTGCCGCGAGCAGCCGAATAGTAATGGCCTCCATCGGCGTAGGCTCCCAGGGCACCGGCAACATGCGCGGATTCTTAGACAAAAGGGGAGTACAATTGGTAGCAGTCTGTGATGTCGATAAAGCCCATCGTGACGGGGCCAAAAATATCGTGGATAAGAAATATGGAAACAATGACTGCAAAACATACTCGGATTTCCGCGAAGTGATTGAGCGCCCGGACATAGACGCATTATCGCTGGCACTGCCGGACCACTGGCATTCGATACCGGTAATTATGGCCGCCAGGGCCGGCAAAGATATGTACGGTGAAAAACCACTGGCACGGACGATTAAAGAGGGCCGTGCTATGGCGGATGCCGTTCATCGTTATAAAAGAATATGGCAAACCGGTAGCTGGCAGCGCTCACAGCGAAGCTTCCGACATGCCAGTGAATTAGTTATCAATGGACGGATAGGCAAAGTACACAAAGTAGAGGTCGGCCTTCCAACCGGAGGCCGAACCGGCAACAGACCTGTAATGCCGGTACCGAAAAGACTCGACTGGGACTTTTGGCTGGGCCCCGCCCCCTGGCGACCTTATATGCATTTAGGACGTAACGGACCTCACTGGGATTGGCGCTGGATTATGGACTACTCCGGCGGGCAACTGACCGACTGGGCGGGGCATCATGTTGATATTGCACACTGGGGACTGGGACTGGATTATACCGGCCCGGTTGAGATAGAAGGTAAAGGCGTCTATCCTAAAGACGGCATCTACAACACGCCAATGGCATACAAATTTACCTGTAAATACGCGAACGGCCTGACAATGATTGTGGCCAACGACAGGCAACAACCGAAGGGGATGGGAACCGCATGGTACGGTGAAAAAGGCTGGATTCATGTCAGCCGCAGTACACTTGAGGCCAGCGACTCTAAAATTTTAAGGGAAGTTATTGGCCCGGATGAAACCAGATTGTACGTAAGCAGAGACCATCAGCAAAACTTCTTAGACTGCGTTAGGTCTCGTGAACAGACAATTGCACCTATAGAAATAGGCCACCGGTCGATTAGTGTAGGGCTGCTTGGTGAAATTGCAATGTTGCTGGGCAGAAAGCTGAGATGGAATCCCGAGAAGGAACAATTCGTCAATGACGAACAGGCCAACAGGATGCTGTCACGGCCAATGCGTAGCCCGTGGCATCTATAAAAATGAAAACTAACAATAGAAAGGGATAAGAATGGTAGGAAGATTTAAGGGAGTCAAAATCATATTGCCTGCCCTGCTGTGTACATCGCTGCTGGGCGGAGTTTTGGAGGCGGCTTCGCCGGTGAAGCTACGGGAGGTCACGCTGGAAGAAGTGGAAAAAATAGAAAAAGCAATGCCTAAAAGAGCAACTGTCAGGCCGGCCAAGCCACGTAAAATGCTGGTTTTTTGGAGGTGCGAAGGTTTCTTCCATACCTCGATACCCGTTGTAAATAAGGCGCTCGAGATAATGGGCAAAAAGACCGGAGCGTTTGATGTAGTAATCACCGAAGACTATTCAGTTTTCACGACCGAGAACCTCAAGCAGTTCGACGCAGTTTGTTTGAACAATACGACACATCTGAAGTTTGACCCGAAAAAAACACCTGAGCGGTGCAAGGCATTGATGGATTTTGTGAAAAGCGGAAAAGGTATAGTTGGCGTCCACGCCGGTACAGATAATTTTTATGACTGGCCTGAGGGAATGGAAATGATGGGCGGAAAGTTCACCGGCCATCCGTGGACAAGCAACGGAACCTGGGCAGTTAAGATTGATGAACCAGACCATCCGCTTATGAAGGCCTTTAAGGGTAAGGGATTTAAGATAAATGATGAGATTTATCGAACAGAGCCACCACTATATTCGCGAAGTAAACAGCTTGTTCTGATGAGTCTGGATATGAGCGATGAGAGAACGCGGAAGACCGCAGAGAAGCCAAGCGATGCCGATACCGGTATCAGCTGGGTGAAGACATGGGGCAAAGGACGTATGTTCTACTGCTCACTCGGGCACAATGACCACATCTTCTGGAATCCGGCTGTATTGCAGCATTATCTCGATGGAATCCAGTTTGCACTTGGCGACTACAAAGTTGATACAAAACCAAAATCTATCGTCAGTTCAGGAAAGGGAACAGAAATGGCAACTTTACAGGAATTACAGGAAAAGATTAAGACGTACGATTGGGGCCAGAGCCGTCTGGCTCTGACCGAAGTGAGCGACATCATAAAAAAGGCATACAGCTCACCTACAGAGCTGAAAAATATAGAGAAAACTCTGCTGGGTGTACTAACATCAGATTCCACACGGGCCGGCAAACAGTTCGTTTGCAGGCAATTAAGCATAATCGGTACCAAGCAGTCTGTGCCGATCCTGAGCAAAATGCTTACCGACGAAGAAACATCAGATATGGCAAGATACGCTCTGGAACGGATACCCGGTAATGAAGTAGATGAGGCATTGCGGAACGCCTTGTCGAAGGCAAAAGGTAAACCAAGAATCGGCATAATTAATTCACTGGGTCAGCGCCGTGACAAAAAATCAGTTCGTTCCCTTAGCAAACTTATTGACAGTCCCGACCAGACAACCGCTATCGCCGCCGCCGCCGCTCTTGGCCAAATCGCCGATTCCAAAGCAACGGAAGTTTTAGCAGCAGCAAAAGACAAGACGAAAGGCAAACTACGAGCGCAGGTTCTGGATTCTTATTTGAAGTGCGCCGACCAGTTTGTGGCCGAAGGTAAAAAAGCCAAAGCTTTAGTGATTTACAAAAATCTCCAGAAAGAAGGTATGCCTAAACAGATACGTACCGCCGCACTAACAGGTATGCTTAACGCAACCAAAAAGTAACGATGAAAGCGAAAAATGAAAATCAGACGTACCATTTGTAACTTATCGGCTTTCGTATTCTTGTGTTGTTACGCTGTCTGTCCAGCAGCATTCAGCCAACAACAGGATGAGGCCATCGAGATAGTCCTGGATATTCTCAAAAGTGGTGACCAGGAAATGCAGACTGTGGCCATTACAATGGTAAGAGATATGCCGGGCAAAGAAGTAACAAAAGCCTTAGCTAAAGAATTACCGAATCTTTCGGTTACAAGCCAGGTCCAATTGTTATATGCACTGGGCAATCGCGACGACGCGGCGCTGCCGGCAGTCATCACCGCCGCAAAGGCCAAGGACGAATCTATTCGTATTGCAGCTTTGAAGGCTTTAGGGCAACTGGGTAACGAATCAAACGTAAACCTATTAGCAGAGACCGCAGCAACAACCAAAGGACAGGAACAAAAAGCAGCCCGTCAAAGCTTATATCGCCTTCGAGGTGCAAAGGTCGATGAAACGATATTAGCCGGCATCCCAAACGCCGAAGCCAAGACAAAAGTTGAGTTAATCACCAGCATAGGGCAACGTAATATCTCTCAGGGCGTAAGCGTTTTACTGAATGCCGCAAAGGATTCCGACCGTAAAGTTCGAATCGAATCAATCAAGGCATTGAAGGCAATTGCCGGCCCGGAGCATCTGCCGGAACTGGTAAAACTCTTATTGAACTTACAAAGCTCATCCGAGAACAACGAGGCCCAGAAAACTATAGCCGCTATTGCCCATAAAATCGAAGACAAAAACCGGCAAGCTGAAGCTGTGCTAACAATACTCCCTTCGGTTAAAGATATACAAAAACGGTGCTCTCTGCTTAGCGTTTTAGGTAAAATCGGGGACAGCAGCGCTTTGCCCAGTCTTCGTCAAGCACTGGACAATGACGACACTAATATCCAAGGGGCCGCTATACGTGCGCTGGCGGAGTGGCCCACCGCTGAACCTCTGCCTGACCTGATGAACATAGCAGAGAGCTCGGAACATAAAGTAAATCAGATATTAGCACTACGGGGTTGCGTCCGTTTGCTTGGGTTTGATAATAATCGGCCGACCGAAGAAATAATGGAATTATATAAAAAAGCAATGGCTCTGGCACCAAATGCAAATGAAAAAAGGAGAGTGTTATCAGGGCTTGGTAATATAAAATCTCCCGATGCGCTGCGAATGGCAGAAAATTATCTGGAAGATAAAACTTTAAGCAGAGAAGCGGAATATGCAGCGGTTAAAATAGCAGAGAACATTTTCGAAAACTTTCCTGAACAAACGCAAAACGTATTAGAGAAGATTATACGAAACCCGAAGAACAATTCGCTGCTTCAACAAGCACAGAAAATAATAAATCAGATCAAAGAATCCAAAAATTAGGAAGAAACCGACATGAAAAGCAATAAAACTACAACCAACAAACAAAACAGTAAGATATCCCGCCGTGAATTTATGGGCGGTGCCGCGGCAGCGATGGCTTTCACATTCGTTCCCAATTATGTTCTTGCCGACCCGCCAAGTGAAAAATTAAATATCGGCGTAATCGGAGCCGGAGGAATGGGAGGCAATAACACTAAGGCTGCTGCGGATGCCGGTGGAAACATTGTTGCGTTGTGCGATGTGGACTGGAAACAAGCGGCAGAAACATTTAAAAGATACCCCAATGCGAAAAAATACAAAGACTTCCGCAAAATGCTCGACAATGAAAAGAATATCGAAGCCGTGATTGTGGCCACACCGGACCACTTCCACACGGTGGCTGCTATGGCCGCTATGCGGCGCGGCAAACACGTTTATGTGCAGAAACCCTTGACACGAACTGTCTGGGAGGCACGGATGCTGACAGAAGCCGCACGTAAGTACAAGGTTGTTACGCAGATGGGTAATCAGGGACACTCCGGTAATGGTGTTCGTGACATCTGTGAATGGATATGGGCTGGTGTGATTGGCGATGTAAAGGAAGTTCACGCATGGACCAACCGTCCCATCTGGCCACAAGGTATAGACAGGCCAAAAGAGGTGCAAGACATTCCGGACACACTTGACTGGGACCTCTGGATAGGCCCTTCACCAATGCGTCCGTATAATAAATGCTATTGTCCGTTCGCCTGGCGCGGCTGGTGGGACTTTGGTGGCGGCGCCCTGGCAGATATGGCCTGTCACGTGTTGGATCCGGTATTCTGGGCCCTTAAGCTGAAGTACCCAACAAGCGTGGAAGCCAGTTGTACTCCGATCAATACAGAGACATTCCCGGTGGCTTCGATTGTGCATTATGAATTTCCGCCGCGGGAGGGAATGCCGGCCGTGAAGGTGCACTGGTATGACGGCGGTCTGAAGCCCGAGCGGCCGAAAGCACTGGAAGAAAATCGCCCGTTGGATCAAGCCAGCAGTAACGTGCTGTTTATGGGCACAAAGGGCGTGCTGCGATGCGGTGAGTATGGTGACCACCCACAGCTTCTACCGTATTCACGGATGCGGGAATTCAGTAGAAATAAGCCTCCGCAAACGCTCGAGCGTATCAAGACCAGCCACGAAGGCAACTGGATAGAAGCATGCAAGACCGGTGGACAGGCCACATCCCACTTCGATTACTCCGGTCCGCTTACGGAAATGGTCGTCATGGGCAATTTGGCGATTCGTCCGGAAAATGTCGGCAAGAAGCTGTTGTGGGACGGCGATAATATGAAAGTTACCAATAACGACAAGGCCAACGAATACGTCAAGCCCGAGTATCGTAAAGGCTGGTCTTTAGAGATGTAATCAATTGTGTAAGATTTTTTCCCGGTCTTACTATCCGAATGGTTGTGGAAAGGCAAGCTGAATATGAAGAAAGAAAATGACCGTAAATCAAAAATTTCACGGCGACAGTTTATGGGCGGGGCTGCGGCGGTGGCGGCCTTTACTATCGTACCTCGATATGTACTGGGTGCGGGTGGCCGAAGTTCAGCTAATGAGAAGCTCAACATAGCCGGTATCGGTGTAGGGGGCCGAGGTGCCAATGACCTCGAAGCTGTAGAAAGTGAAAACATCGTGGCTCTGTGCGATGTGGACTGGGACAGGGCAAAAGATACGTTTAAGCGATACCCGCAGGCTAAACGGTATAAAGACTTCCGCAAGATGCTGGAAAAAGAGGGTAAGAACATCGACGCAGTAGTCATTGGTGCGCCTGACCACATCCATGCGCCGGTGGCGATAATGGCAATGAAAATGGGCAAGCATGTTTATTGCGAAAAACCGATGGCCCATACAATTTATGAAGCACGCCGGATGGCGGAAGTAGCAAGTGAAACCGGAGTCGTTACACAGATGGGTAACCAGGGACACGGCGGCGAAGGTTTAAGGCTGACGTATGAGTTCATCCATGATGGCGCAATCGGCACCGTCCGCGAAGTGCATGTCTGGACCGACAGAGCAGGTGTACCCGGCGGCAGAGCATGGTGGCCCCAGGGTGTTGACAGACCTAAAGACACGCCATCGGTACCGGGTACTTTGGACTGGGACTTATGGCTTGGACCTGCACGCTGGCGGCCGTATCATCCGAATTATGTGCCGTTTAACTGGCGTGGATGGTTTGACTTCGGGTGCGGGGCGCTTGGCGATATGGCCGTACATAATGCAGACCCGGCGTTTTTCTGCTTAGACCTCGATGCGCCTATAGCCGCTGAGGCCGAAACAAGCTGGGTTAATAATGAGACTTTCCCCAAGTGGTCTATTATCACATATTACTTCCCAGCCAAAGGTAAAAGGCCGGAAGTAAAACTCGTATGGTATGACGGCGGGAAGTTGCCGGAGCGTCCATCAGAGCTTGAAGAAAGCCGCAGGCTCGGCGGCAACGGCATTTTATTCATTGGAGATAAAGGCAAGCTTCTTGGTCCCAGCCATGCCGGCGCACCAAGATTAATCCCTGAATCCAGGATGAAAGAATATGGAAAGCCACCGAAAATGCTGGCTAGGTCAATCGGACACCATAAAGAATGGATACAGGCCTGTAAGGACAATAATCCCAAAGGCGCTTTAGGGGGCTTTGCGTACTCAGGTCCATTCACAGAAGCCCTCTTAGTCGGCAATTTAGCTGTGCGGCTCGGCAGGAGAATTGAGTGGGACACCAAAACAATGAGGTCGACTAACGCTCCGGAAGCGGATAACTACATTACCAAGTTTTACCGCGCGGGATGGAGTATATAATATTAACCGGAACGGTGAGTATCCACTCTGTTTCAGGTCAATCCACAGACTCACCTTTTCGCATATAACAAAAACCAAATACGGGAGGAATATTTCTACCATGAGGGGTCAGAAAAAATCTACCAAATTGCTCAAGAGAAGTTCCATCAAAAAAACCGGATTGTCCCGTCGTGATTTTATAAGCGGGGCCGCGGCGACGGCGGCGTTCACGATTGTGCCTCGTTTTGTTCTCGGAGGCTCCGGTCATATCCCGCCAAGCGAAAAACTCAATATAGCCGGCATCGGTATCGGCGGGCGGGGAGCATCCGTTTTGGAGGGTGTGGAAAGCCAGAACATTGTCGCTTTGTGTGACGTTGACTGGCGGCATGCAGCAGGAACATTCAAACGCTATCCAAAGGCCAGACAATATCATGACTTCCGCAAAATGTTAGATAAAGAAGAAAACAATATAGACGCAGTTACAGTCGCCACGCCCGACCATGTTCACGCAGTGGCGTCAATGGCAGCTATTAAAAGAGGCAAGCATGTTTACTGTGAAAAACCACTGACGCATTCGGTATATGAAGCTCGTATGGTAGCCCAGGCGGCACGCGAGCATAAAGTTGCCACTCAAATGGGTAATCAGGGCCAGGCATCCGAGGAGACCCGGCTGATGTGTGAATATATCTGGGACGGAGCGATTGGACCCGTACGCGAGGTGCACGTATGGACCGACAGGCCTTTAAGGGGATTAAACGCAGTCTATTGGCCTCAGGGAGTGGAACGGCCAAAAGAAACGCCGCCAATTCCTGACACTTTAGACTGGGACCTGTGGCTCGGGCCTGCGCCTGAACGGCCGTATCATCCCGCTTATGCACCATTTAGATGGCGAGGATGGTGGGATTTCGGAACCGGGGCGCTGGGCGACATCGGCTGCCACAGTATCGACCCGATTTTCCGGGCGCTTAAACTCGGACATCCAACGAAAGTAGAAGCCGTATCGAGTCTTGTTAACAACGAAACATATCCAGTGGCTTCAATAGTCCGTTACCAGTTCCCTGAGCATGCGGGATTTCCGCCGGTGAAGCTAACCTGGTACGACGGTGGAATGAGACCGCCCCGGCCGGAAGAGCTGGAAGACGGTCAGCGATTAGGTACAGGCGGAGTGTTATTCATAGGCGACAAAGGCAAGATGTTAGGTCACAGGCTTATACCGGAATCGCGAATGCAAGAATATAAAAAACCGCCGCAAATGATAGACAGGTCGCCCGGACATTTCGTGGAGTGGATAGAAGCCTGTAAAGGAGGTAAGCCGGCCGGTTCCAATTTCGACCACGCCGGGCCATTGGCCGAGGCGGTTCTACTGGGTAACGTAGCACTGCGCCCGGAGCTAAGAGAGAAAATGAACCGCACAAAACTACAATGGGACGGCTCGGAAATGAAAGTTACCAACATACCTGAAGCCAACGAATTTTTGCGCCGTGAGTATCGTAAAGGCTGGGCGCTGTAATTTTAATTAGGCCGCCAAGAACCTGCCAATCCCATGAGAAACAAGTCACAAAATATAAGAGGGGTATTGCTATGAGAAACAAGAAAAAAACGGATAACAAAAAAGATAGGAAAATATCACGACGTGATTTTATGGCCGGCGCGGCGACAGCGGCGGCGTTTACGATTGTTCCTCGTTCGGTCCTGGGAGGTTCAGGTTACACTGCGCCGAGCGAAAAGCTTAACATCGCCTGCATAGGCATCGGTGGTATGGGTGCAAACGACGTCAGGGAAGTCAGCTCTGAAAATATAGTAGCACTATGCGATGTTGACTGGAAACACGCAGCCGATACGTTCAAACAATATCCCTCTGCAAAAAAATATCGCGATTTCCGCAGGATGCTGGAGCGGGAAGATAAAAATATCGATGCAGTTACCGTATCAACGCCGGATAATATTCATGCCGTCGCAGCCGTGACGGCTATCAAGATGGACAAGCACGTCTATTGCCAGAAGCCACTGGCACATGACATTTTCGAGGTTCGCCAGCTTACCGAGGCTGCCCGGAAACATAACGTCACCACGCAGATGGGTATTCAGATTCACGCCGAAGAACCGGTTAAGCTCGTAGCTGAAATTATTAAATCAGGCATTATCGGGAAGGTGCGAAAAGTTGATATATGGAGCGGTAAAAACTGGGGTGGAGGCGAGAGACCAACAGAATCAGAACCTATACCCGAAACACTTAGCTGGGACCTGTGGCTTGGCCCGGCCCCATGGAGACCTTATCATCGTACTTATCTGCCTGGCAACTGGCGCCGCTGGTGGGACTTCGGGACAGGAACGTTAGGTGATATGGGCTGTCATATAATAGACCCCGTCTTCTGGGCGCTCGACCTTGTCTATCCACTCAGCGTGGAGGCACATCCGGCGAAATTCAATAATGAAACCTATCCGGAGGCAACAGCCGTTCGATGGGAGTTTCCCGCTCGTGGTGAGCTGCCGCCGGTTACCGTTACGTGGTACGATGGCGTCAACAGGCCGTTCATGCCAAAAGAGCTTGAGGTCGGGCGGAAGCTGCCAGACCAGGGAGGACTATACTACGGAGAAAAAGGAACTATACTCGCCCCGCACATGGGAGGACCAAGACTGATACCCGACTCGAAAATGAGAGGCTTCCAGAAACCTGAGCCGTTTTTAGGCAGGGGAATCAATCATTACCAGGAATGGATACGGGGTTGTAAAGGCGGCCCGAAGCCCTCGGCCAACTTCGATTATTCCGGGCCTTTGACTGAAACTATCCTGCTGGGTAACGTTGCAGCGATGGCCGGCAAAAAGCTGTACTGGAACGGGCCGAACTTTAAAATTACCAACATACCGGACGCCAATAAACACCTTAAACGAGAATATCGTGAAGGATGGAAATTGTAATATATTATTTTTTCGGAAAGTAACGTCTTACTTAGTAGGAGAATAAAGAAATGAACAAAAAGACACGGCTCGTGATTGCAACAGTTGCGTTTATTTTATGCGTATGCTGTTTAACCACTGCAAACGCAGCCCCCAACTGGAAACTGGGTACCCAGGCGTATACTTTCAATCGCTTCACGTTTTATGAGGCTGTCGATAAAACCAAATCGCTTGGCCTGTGTTATATAGAGGCTTATCCGGGCCAGCAACTCAGCAAGGAAAAGCCCAAGGTCAGAGTCGACCATAATATGTCTTCACAGGACAAGAAGGAAATGCTGCAAAAGCTTCGTGAGGCAGGTGTTAAACTTATCAACTATGGTGTCGTGGGCTTGTCGAACAACGAGGATGAATGTCGGAAGGTCTTCAATTTCGCAAAGGAAATGGGAATCGAGACGATTGTATCGGAGCCGCCGGAAGACGCATTTGACATCGTAGAAAAATTATGTGAAGAATATAAGATTAACGTTGCAATTCATAATCATCCCAAGCCTTCACATTACTGGAGCCCCGACACTGTGCTCAAAGTCTGTGAGGGACGAAGCAAGCGAATCGGAGCTTGTGCGGACACGGGGCACTGGATGCGCTCAGGTATTAATCCGGTAGAGGCGCTGAAAAAGCTGGAAGGCCGTATTATCAGCCTACACTTTAAGGACTTAAATGAGTTCGATAATCGCAGGGCACACGACGTGGTATGGGGCACCGGAGCCGGTAACGCCAAGGCGCTATTGTCCGAGCTTAGCCGACAAAATTTCAAAGGTGCTTTTTCAATTGAATATGAACACAACTGGCTAAACTCCGTGCCTGAAATAGCTCAATGTGTATCCTATTTCGAGATGACCGCCGCCGAATTAGGCCAGACCGACTGGAAATGGATATTCAACGGCAAAGACCTGAGCGGTTGGGAAGGCGATGAGCGTTTGTGGTCGGTCAAAGACGGCGTGATTCAGGGCCAAACCACAATTACCAAGCCGGCTTTCGGTAATACATTCCTTATCTGGCGCGGCGGCAAACCCAAAGATTTCGAATTGAAACTCAAGTTCCGCATCCATAACGGAAATTCCGGCGTGCAGTATCGCAGTAAGGAAGTGGGAAAATATGTCGTTAGCGGCTATCAGGCGGAGATTGAAAACAATCCCGGCAAGGTCGGGTTTCTCTACCATGAAAAGGGGCGAGGATGGCTGGTCAATGTCGGCGATATGATGGTTATCGACGAAGAAGGTCACAAGAATGTTATCAGCAAGGTAGCCGACAAAGACGAGCTTATCAAAGCCGGCTATTATAAGGAAAAGGACTGGAACGAATATAGAATAATAGCGCAGGGTAACCATCTGACACATTACCTCAACGGCTATCAGACAATTGAATTGGTCGATAACGACCGGCTGACAAATCCTGATGACCCGGACGATCGCAAAGGTGCAGCAAAGAAAGGACTTATAGCACTTCAAATTCACACAGGGCTGCCAATGTTAGTTGAGTTCAAAGATATTCGTATCAGAGAGCTAAAACCGAAATATGGTGACGCGGTCGTGCTGTTCAACGGAAAGGACCTTAGCAACTGGATGGTCAAAGGCGACAAGGAAAAAAGTAAATGGGTTGTCGGCACCGCCGAGATGTCGTCTAAAAATCAACAAATGTTAGTGAATAAAGGTGGCATCGGTGAAATGATAAATATGGCCGCCGAACACGGCGACAGTCTCGATATATACTCCAAAGAG
>JASFVS010000287.1:0-4287 GCA_050049715.1 Phycisphaerales bacterium | reverse complement strand
ACGTGCCATTATCATTAACCCTCGCTATAAACAACGGTGCTTCAGCGTGCTTGAGCAACACCAGCTCGACAGCATCTTTGTGAGCCACCATTGAAATTCCCCTTTTATGGTCAGGGCCCTGAGCGCCTAACCATATTGCCGAGCGGTCGGCTTCGGCAACAAGCGCTATCCCCGGCTCGCCATCAGGTCTTAAGACCTCGATACGTCTGGCCTGAAGCACTTCAGGAACCGAACCGGGTAATTTTGCGCCGACTGTCAATGTTATCATCAGCAAGCATGCGAATAATCCCGCCATATAGCGCCACAGGCGATTTGTCTTTTCAAGCGATTCTATTCTTTTTTCAATATCTGACATAACTCTTTCTCCTATACAATTTAACTGACATTTCCATCATTCGGTTGCAGAAAAGGCACTGTGGAACTGAACGGTTCCCTCCGGGATTCTATTGCAAAATGACAGCACAAGAAAATTCTCCTGAGGGACGCCTTCGTGTTTTAGTTTGTCAGGACTTCGAAAACCAAAGCGTTCGTAAAAATTCGGGTCACCAACCAGAACACACCCCGCAGCCCCCAGCTCTTTTAATTGGCCCAGCCCCTCATTGACAAGCTTCGTTCCGATACCCTGTTTCTGGTAATCAGGCATTACAGAAATTGGGCCGAGACCATACCAGTTCTTACTTTCATCTGAAAAAGTTATAGGCGAAAAGGCTATATGTCCCACCAATTTTCCATCAATTTCTGCAACAAGTGAAATAGTCAGTGCATCGGCGGCCCGCAAAGCATTGATGATGAATTGTTCAGTATTATTACTATACGGATGATTTTCAAAAGCCAGTTTCGTTATATCGAATATTGCTTCAACGTCCAATTCTGTCTCTTTACGAATAATCATGATACTATTACCTGATAATGTAAATATATTTATTAATAATCGCACTTTTCAGCATTTCTGCCCTTTATCACCCATTTATAATAAATATATAATTTTGATGTCAACCGGTATTTCCCATTTACACACTCCAGATACATAAATTCCGCTTCACTCAATCCAAAGACGTTCCCTTGCTTAAAGGATTATTTATTCCGTCCCGTCCAAGGAAGGCCGGGTAAACTCCAGCCGCGGCGGACCTTCGATGTGGAAATTTAGAATTGCGAATGTAGAATATAGATTTTAAGATGACAGGTTCAGGAGCGTTATGACAGCGAATACTAATAAAATTAGTGATTATCAGGGAGAGGACGCAACTCATTATGAGGAACAGGCCGCTGAAGTAGGCTGGCATGGCCATGAAATCCTATTCGGTTTAATGTACGAATTCATCAAGCCTGAGGAGACTCTGCTGGATATCGGAATTGGTACGGGACTTAGCTCATTCCTGTTCCATAAAGCAGGGCTAAAAATATCCGGCTTCGACAACTCCACTGAAATGTTAGAAGGGTGCAAGTCCAAGGGCTTTTCAGGACAAATCGTCCAGCATGATTTGCGAAATGTGCCGTTTCCATACGAGACAGATTCGTTTAACCACATTATATCGCTGGGCGTGCTGAATTTCTTTCCTGAGCCCGAACCGGTATTCGAAGAGGCGGCACGTATCATCAAATCAAAAGGCATATTCGGCTTTACCATTGAAGAGAAAAAACCAGAACAGGAAGCTCAATATACCATACGCGTCAATAAGGGAACAGAGCAGGCCGACGGACAATTCGAGATTGCAATGTACCGTCACAGTGACGAAAACATTAGAGAGCTGTTAGAAAGTGTCGGATTTTTCGTGCTTAAAGATTTCGAATTTTTGGCAGACCGATACCCTGAGCAGGGAATAGAAGTGTATCTCAAGGTATATATCGCCCGGAAAAAAGGGTGAACATTTTTCTTGAAATTCGGCTTGTGCGGTGTAAGTTGGTATTAGATAAGCGAGCAAGCGAGAACATCTTGGATTCATAGCCGACGAAAATATCGTTTTCTTAATGCGAATGTGTCATGTAGACAGTGAAATATATACGGGCTCTTTATACGAAAACCATACAATCATTGTCCGGCAAGGAGAAGAACATTATGAAGGCAAGATTTGCGTGGAGCACTGGGGTTCTTGCGGTTGTGGCGGTCGCCTTGGCAATCATCCCGGCAACTCGGGAAGAAATCCATTGGCAGCTGACATCATTAAGAGACCGCGCAGTTGATTACCAGTCATATCTCGAGTCGTGGCCAGAAGGGCGCCATGTGACCAAAGCAAATTTTCTCTACGACGAACGATCCTGGGCCGTCGCCGCATCTGCCAACACCATTCAGGATTTCGGACGGTACCTCCAGTCACACCCGAACGGCAAGCACGTGGCTGAGGTACGTGACAAAATCGAATCCTTACGTTGGCGGGATGCCATATCTTCCAACACCGTTAAGGGTTTTGAACGGTACCTTCAAGTATACCCAAACGGTAAACACGTGACTGAGGCCCGTGACAAACTCGAATACTTACGTTGGCAAGACGCCGTATATGCCAACACGTCCAGGGCTATCCAAAATTACTTAACTCAGTATCCGAAGGGACGGTTTGCAGAGTTAGCAAGGTCGGAACAGGCAAAACTTCTCGCCGACTACCTGCCATTCTTTAAAGCGATAGACAAGAGGTCAGAAGAGGCACTTAAGACATTCTTAGAGGAATTTCCCGGGCACAAACACGAGGCCGATGCTCGGTTGATTTTGCAGGATATGGAAGGGCGAAATATAGTTGATCTTTTGAAAGAAAAGAAAATCATAGCGAAAGCCTCCGGAATAAGGATAAAAAATGTTAAGCTCGAGCTTAAGCCGAGGGTAGAATATAAGGTTACTGTACTAATTCCAGTTGGTACTTTCTTTCTTTGTAATGGTTCAGCCCAGAATATGGTAACAACACAAGAAGAGACGGTGGTTTTGAAAAATGACCTCTGGACAACCATTAATATTGAAGTAGCTTGTGCGAACAGGAGGCGTGATATTCCCGATGGTAAGGATACGTTCACAATAGAACGATTTCCGAAACAGCAGGAGTTACAAGAGCTGATGCCCCTGTTAAGAAAAGCAAATGTTAGTTTTGCCACGAGGCAGGCTGCAGTGTGGATTGTCACGGACGATGCAGATTATGGTGATTTGGGTTCGCTCGTAAGCAGGGCTCAGTTTCAAGTGTCTGGTGGCAGTAGAATGATAAAAGAGAGTGACTGTGCTAAAGCAATGCAAATTTGCCAAGAGGCCGGAATAGATATTACGAAGAAACGGATCTGGCAAGACCGAGATCAAATTATTAGGGGACTGCCTGATGGGAGTTTAAAGACGTGGCTTAAGGGGATATCCCATATGTGGGACTGATTAGGGACGTTTACCTATTTGGAGAATTGAAGGTCTCAGGATATATTTTGCCATTTTTGATTTGTGGCCGAGGAGCTTTTTTGTAATATGGGAAGCATATAAATAATTAAGTGCATTTAGGCGAGAATATATGAGAAAAACATGTCAAGCCGTTGCGATATCATCGGGTGAGCAATGCAAGAAAAAAGCTCTACCAGGTTCACGCTATTGCTTGTTTCATGTAGATAAGACCTATTGGTTCTGTGGCGTAGTAATCGGCGCTATACTTAGTTTCCTTATTCCAATGATATGGTATAGATACGTACCTTCGCAAGAACTTAAAGAACTTAAAAAAATTAAAGAACAGAATACAAAATTTAACGAACTATCGGAGCATTATTTTCCTAATCTTAGCAAGCTTGAAGCTGTAGACAAGCTATCCGAAGCAATGGAAAAGCTTGAAGAATTAAGGCCAAAAGACCCAGATAAAAAAGTTACCATAAAGACTTTTAACTCCCTAAAGCTTTGGCATAATAAATATCCTAATATACATGTAAGTATAACCCTCCAAAATGCAGCCACGCCGAACACTAAAAGGATTACTAAAAATGTTTATACCTTGCTTAAGGAAGCTGGAATTAAGACCAGCGAAAATACACCTTACATGTTTATCTTATCTTCTATAGCATCTCCTATTGCCGTAGAGTTTGCACCTGATCTTAAAAAAAGTGCTGAAGAACTTTTGAAAAGCCTTTCTACATATATTGAAGGTAGCATTTACTTTCAAAGTAATGAAAGTTTCGAGAAGAATTTAATTGACATTAAATTCAGAGGAATACCTAGGTTTACTAAGACTGGAAAGGTCATTCTTGAGTGATCCATTACGCATTACGACACATAAAACATCGTGCTTTATTGAGACCGATCGTAAAATCACTGCTGATCCAATGTGTCACGCACAGTTC
>JASFVS010000049.1:0-13173 GCA_050049715.1 Phycisphaerales bacterium | reverse complement strand
CTTTGGTTTTAACACAACAGGGCCATAAGCTTCGCCTGTGAAATGATAAATTTCTCCAAGAGCTCCACTGGTGACTATCTCTTTGGCTTTTTGAAACGTGGCTATGAATCTGTTGTGAAATCCAACCTGGTTAATCAGTTTCTTTGTGGTTGCAACATCTACCATTTTTTTGCCTTCTGTGATACTAAGACAAAATGGTTTTTCTATAAAAACGTGCAAATTTCTTTCCATGCAATCGTTAACGATTTTAGCGTGTGATGAAGTCGGAGTGGCAACTATTACACAATCTAACCGGCAACTGCCCAGCATTTCTCTATAATCATTATATACGTTGATGTTAGCATTAGAAACTTTACTAAGAAAAGTAAGAATCAAATTTGACGTATCACATACTCCCACGACCTCTACGGACGGATGTGCATTAACTATAGCATAGTGTGATATACCCATCTTACCCAAGCCAATAATCCCACATCTAATCATACTTTTTTCTTTCTACATGGAGACTAAAATATCTCCACATCAATTTTTACCAAATAGTTTTTCCGCTATTAATTGTGCTTTGCTGTCCCAGGAGGCTTTTTTAACCTTATTTCTTCTTGCAGCTATCCGGTCAGGATTATCCTCTTTTATAGCTTTTTTAATAGACTCGGCAAATTCTTCGGGGGTTCTAGCCTCATAGACCACATCGTAATACTTTTTCAATTCCAGAAATGGTGTACTGACTATAGGCTTTCCAAGCGCAAGATATTCTTTAAGCTTTATTGGATTACAGGCTTCGACCCAGCTATTCTGCTGCCAAGGCATAATTGCAACATCAAAGCATTTACCATAGTGCGGTATCTGCTCATAAGGTTTCTGTCCCAGCAGCCAGACGTTTTTTTTATTTTGCAGGTTGGTTATGTCTGCAGAAGCATCACCTATAAAAACAAATGACATTTCTGGTAATAGGTCAGTTACTTTTTCAACAAAAGGTATATCAGAAGTATGGTTATCAATAGCACCGAAAAAGCCAATGATTGGCTTTGGTATATCTGCTATATCATTGGGTTTGTGAGGATTTTGTTCGGCCGTCGAAAACACTTTAAAATCAACTCCATGGTCAAGATAAATAGCCTTTTTGCATTGTGCAGATTCCTCATCATACAGTGTCCTGTTAACAAACACGGTAAGATCCGCAGAGGCTTTTAACTTCTGGTCATATATTTTAATAATATTGCTGTCGACGTTTGGGTAATCTTCAAAACGGTCTGTTCGCTGATATATAAGTAAATTCTTTTTCATTTTAATAGCGGTATCGCATGCTGCAGGACAAGCGACCCAAACTAAGGGATTTTCCATTTGAAGTTTTCGGGCAACGTGATTAACTTGGTATCGTAGGATTGTCTCATTTATTGGCCTGGCCCATGCCAGATGATGTACAGGCAAAGTAAAGGGGCTATATACCCAGAATCCAAAGTCTGATTTCTTAAGGCCTGTAAAAATACTCTTAATCTTGCGTACTATTTTCTTAGTAAAACTTGCACCACCGCCAGTATTTTTCTTCATAGTTGGTTTTTGCATGACGATAGAATTGATGTAAAGAGTAATACCCATCCTGGCAAAACGACGCATTAATTGCATATCAATATGCCCACGGTTTTTGTACCACCAGTCCTCACCTCCGAAACAAAGCGTACTTTTATGTTTGAAGTTGTCTAACAATATTATGTGCCTGATACTATCTTGCTTGACAAAATAAGCCTAAGAGCTTTTTAGTTGCCTGCTTTATATTCGACCTCTTATTTTAGCTACTTTTCCAACTATTTGTTTCGCTAATTGGAATAAAGCAGTACTACGCATATTTGGTATATTCCTGAAGTCTTTTTCCATGGACTCTTCAAAATCACTCTCAGTTAATCCAATAGACTTTAGAAACTTTGGTAATATCTCAGGTGGCTCACTCTGCTCCTCAGCGAGAGCTTCCTTAATTGCTTCATCACGTGTCATTTCACCTCCTCTGACTAAGGCACTGCATAAACCAGTTAATTCAGTACACCCCCATTTTTTATACATAATATAATCTTTAAGAGGATCCAACAGGCAATCACCATGTTGCATTGCATCTGCTGGACGCTCCCATCCAATTTCTCTAAGTTTCGTGTCCATTTCAGTAAATGACGGCTTTAGATAGTTCAAAACATCAATATCCTGAGGTGCTGTACCAATTAGCCGCCGAAATGCTGTAAGAGGATAAGGTGGAACAACGTAATAATATTTTTCCTTTTTGTTTAGAAGCTTTTTTGTTATCTCAAAGTAATATTTACGGTCAAAATAAAGAGCCGGGCTCAATCCCACAATGCCTGGATCTACTTTCTTAAAACTTCCTGACATTATAGCTCTTATACCATTCTGCCGTGCAAGTCTGAATTTAGTGGCACTGATTAGCATATTACATGGGGTGCAAAATTCTCCAGCCGTTTCCAGAAACGTCTTGAAAAGTTCTCGCATTATGATTTGCCCCGGTTTATAAATAATCAGGTCGACACCTAAATTGTTAACGAGTGTTTCGATATTTTTAACTGCTTGACTGTGTTGAAAACTGTTGTCAAAATTAAAGGCTAAAACTCGCAAGTTATATGTTTTCACCAGTACATATAAAATATAACTGCTATCCTTACCACCACTGAGTGGTACTAAACAATCATATTTGCCTTTGCCTCTTAGGCTTTCGATTATTTTCTCAAACCGCTCCTTTGTTTTGTCTTGTGATAAATCGGATTCTTTATTATTGCCTTGGTATTCTCGGCAGTAATTGCATTTACCATTTCCATCAAGGTTAATGCCCGGTAAATTTGCAGGTAGAATACAATTGGAACATCGCTTGTCCATCGCTTCAACTCCTCAATTTTATAGCTTTTTCTATATATTCTACTTATTCTACTTATTAAGGCTCTACTGTAACTGTTCCTTTGCTTATTAAAAGATTTTTCCAATTAACCAAACAATAAAAGCCACCTTTCAAATAAGTATTTGCAGTTGAGAGCAACTGCCTTTTTTTATCTCTGCTGGCTATCCCTGCCAGAAACCAATAGGGAACTCTAAAAAAGAAGAACAATGCTGTAAAAAAACATGCGGATCTAAATGCTAATCTACTTCTGTGTTTTTTGATAAATATTAATTTAGCTCCTAACAGTTGAAGAAGAAACTTTCCAGCCATACGTTTTGTAGTTTGTCCTCCGTAATGAATTATTTTGGCATCAGGAAAGAACATGATTTTCCAGTTATTTTCTTTGAAGCGATAGCACCAGTCGGGGTCGTCACCATACACAAAATAGCCTTCATCCATGGAGCCCACCTGCTCTATGGCTTCTTTTCGTACCAAGGAAAAACACCCGCATATTGTTTCTACTTCTCTGTTCTCGTTAAAATCCCACCATGTCATTTGCTCTCTTCCGAAAAACTTACTCCTAGGGAAAATTTTGTAAAGGTAAGTTGCAGATAAAAACATGTTTAAAACTGATGGATACATGAAGCAGGTTCTTTGTAAAGTTTTGTCAGGATTCATGACTTTACAACCGACTACCGCCGCATCAGGATGTGAATCGGCAAAATTCACTGTTTTTGCGATGGCATTGTCTAAAACAATTGTATCCGAGTTAAGAAGTAAAACGTACCTTCCTTTACTTATCTCAATTGCCTGATTGTTTGCTTTTATGAAACCTTTATTCTCATTGTTTTCAATTATTATTACTTGGGGAAATTCTTTTTTCACCATATCAACGCTTCCATCTTCCGAGGCGTTGTCGACGTATATAATCTCAAAACGAATATCCTTTGTCTGGTCGTATACCGATTTTATACAGTCATATACCAACTTGCGTACATTCCAGGCGACAATCATTATTGAAACATCTACCATATTATGATCCTGATATTATCTTAAGATTATCTATTTAAGGTTGGCCGTGTATTTACTTCGCATTTAACTTCTTGAATACCTTGATATTGTAGAATTGGTCGTTGTTGTAATCCTCGAAATTGACCTTGTGTTCGTATAGATGTTCAATTATGTCTTCTATGGTGTGACGGGGTTGAAAGCCTAAATATGTTTTTGCTTTTTCAATATCGACTTTATAATTTCTGAAATCTTCGATATTCTTCAAGTCAACGCTGATTTTGTCACGAGTCAAGCTTTCAAGTTCATATTTCACCATATCGCCGACCTGCCCCACAGTAAAATTCCCTGATGCGACATTGAAAACCCCGCTTAATGAATAATCCGCCTGAATAGCCCTTAAATATGCGGTAGCAGCATCTCTAATATCCAGAACAGGCCGCCAAATAGAAGGGTTATTAACCGTGATTTTCTTTTCAGTCATGGCAGATTTGAACATAGCATTAACAATCAAATCCAGTCTCATTCTGGGGCTGTAACCACATACTGTACCTTTTCTGAGTGCTATAACTGAAAAATTTTTGTCCTGGAGCTGAAGAACACCTCTTTCTCCCTGTAATTTCGATATGCCATAAGGATAACCGCATGTCACGGGACTTTCTTCATTATACAACTCGTTAACAGTATACCCATAAACAGAACATGAAGACGCGTAGATAAAACGCTTAACGCCTGCATTCTTTGCTATAAATGCTATATAGGAAGGCAACGCTGCATTAAATATAAAATTCATAGATGGATTAAACTCTGCCATCGGGTCATTTGAAAGACCCGCCAAAAACAGCACCTGGTCATACATCTGAAGGTCTTCTTTGTGGCACTGGAAAAGATCCTGCTTGGCTACTTTGACCTGCTGTGGCAAATGGTTGCCAAACCACATTAAATCTACTACATCAACAGAATATCCACGTTCAAGCAGAATCGGTATCAAATGCGAACCGATATATCCTGCTCCACCAGCTATAAGTATTCTCATTAGTTCACCTATTAATATGTAGCGCTAATCTTTTTTTAATTGATTGTACCTGTCACAGCAAAGAGATGTATCTACAGGAACCTTAAAGGATACATCATTAACAGACAGCTCTCCGATATCTTTTGATGGGTCAAGGCTTTTGGCATACTCATAAACAGTTTTCCTGTTGCCTCCTATATGTATTACGCCTGTGATATCTTTATCCACCAATCTGCTGATTTTCTCGGCAATAACAGATGCGCTTTCCCTGCTTGTCCACTGGTCAATAAAAGCCTTCTCGTATGGAAAGATATTAGGGCCAAAACTGGTTCTTATTATCAGCGATTTGTCGTACATTATAGTGGAACATTCACCACCTAATTTTGACCATGCGTATTTATTTACCGGATATACAGGGTCTGTTTCTTCATAATTACCTTTGTCGCCTTTGAATACGTAATCGGTGGATATGTAAATTAATCGAGCATCAAATTCCACGCACAGTTTCACGATGTTTGAAGTTCCTATGATATTGGCATGAATCGCTTTTAATGGGTCTTTATCAATCAATGGTGGCGAAGTAAATGCAGCAGCGTGTATAATCAATTCGCATCCATTTGATTCAGCGTATTGGTGCATTTGCTCGTAGTTTATAACGTTAAACTCTTTTGAAGAGGGATATCTTATGTCTGGCATCAGTTTCTTAAATTCAGAACCTAAAAGGCCGCTGCCGCCTGTGAAAATAATCTTGGATTTTTCCATTTCTTTTAATTCCTAAGAGCGAATGTTACATTAAAGCTTTCCGCAAATAAAATTCTCTGAATTTCCATTCTCCTGCCACTGCTTAACGGAGAATCCGTTCTTATCTTTGTCGCTTATATAATTTGTCTTAGGTACGATACTATCGAATAATTCCTTTAAACTGGGATCACATAAAGACCAGTCGATATCTTGCGATAATGGAGATATACCTGCCTCACAGCCCGGGCTATATTGGCCTGAACAGAAATATTCAATCATCGTTTCTTCTGGAAAGAAATTGCCATGAGCAAATCCCGGTGGAACCCAAATCCATTCACTGAAATCCGCGCTTGGATTTATCGGCATATCGTAGCAAATAATCTTACCGAAAGTTGATGAACCTTTGCGAATGTCAAGCACCATATCAACCATTCGGCCGCTAAGGGTGCGTACAAGTTTGCCCATATATGGATTCCACTGAAAGTGTAAGCCTCTTACAGTGCCTTTGTGAGAATAACTTTCATTACACTGGACAAAATTAACTCCTTTCATAAAGGACATTTCAGGATGATTCTCAAAATCACCTTTTCGATAATGTTCAGTAAAATATCCTCTGTGGTCGCTAAATCGAGCAAACCTTATCACCTTTACTTCCTCAATCTGGAGCACTTTAACTTCAATTAATTTCATGTCAAAACTTCCTACAATTTAACATACGCTGCTGTTTTGTTAGTAAATAGTTACGGCCTATCCGTCTCATATAACTTTGTTTTAGAACCTGGTCCCGACATACTGAAATCATATACACCTTTTAGTTTCTTTGTGACATACTCCTGGTTACACACAATAATCACACGTTTCTCTAAAAGGTGCCCAAAAACCGATACATGAAGCCTATCGGTGATTATTAATGCAGCATCTCGAATTACTGCAATAAATTCTTCAAATGTTACCGATGAGGAGATGTCTCTGTATATTTTGGGCAGTTTTTTACTTATTTTTTCCTGTTTTAGGATATTGGCTATTATATCTTTACTCACATTCGCAACCATTCTATCCCTAATTCGAGATAAAGGACGCCTGATTTTCTTGGGAAGCCAGGTGCCTTTGGCGCGATACAATAATTTAGCAGTTAGTAATTTATCCTTTGCAAGAAATTCGTCTTTTCTCATAGCTACCAATATGTGTTTTTCTGAAGATTCTTGCATTAAATTTGTAATAAATTCACTATTCTGAAGTTCGAAAGCCGGGTCCTGACTTACATGAATCTGGCAATACTCAGGAAGATTCTTTTGCTGAAGAGATTCGGCACTAAAATAGTCTCTGGCAAACAGTATGAAAGGGGAATTACTAATCTCACACACTTCGTTGAAATTGACATTTTGGACCCGGAACACTTGTGGCGCCATAATCAACGGCAAAGATGGATATTGTCGTCTGTAGTATGCTATTTTCTCAAAGGCACGGGGAAAAGCATCCTGAAACCATCCTCCTCCATTCAGTAATATCTGTTCAGCAGCCTCTGGTGAATCGACAAGTTCGCAGCCTGTTTCCCTGAGAACACGTTGAACCCCCATTAAAATCAACTGGTCTCCATTATTTCCATGCTCCCACTCCCTGAAGAATATCTTCTTATCCTTCACACTTTCCATGAACCGATAGAATCGACTTTTTTTCTCCTTCATGTTCTGTATCTTGCGTCTCCTGAAAGATTATTACTAAAAGTCCAAAGCCCATCCTTCAGTAATTTTTCACTCACCTGTTATGATTTTGTCTAAGGTAATACTTTTTTCGGAAGGTCCAAAGCCTGGTCTTCAGTAGCTTTTTATCTATCAGTTTCAATAAGCTCCTGATCAAATATATTCGAGTGCTTCTTTTTATAGCTTGAACTAAGTCACCGCGACCTTGTTTAATTAAAAGCTCAAATAATTCTTGATCCCACTCTTGGGGGTAACCTGTGAAAGGACGTGTCTTGCTCAATAAAGCTGGTGAGACATCTTTATTTGGGAAGGCAGATGTTTTCTGTAGTGCACCAATTGCCAAGAGTGCCGTCATGGCACGAACGCATCTTTCACACTCCCCACAGTTTTGAGGACCGGCTGGATTTGCCGCCCAACTGTTTATTTGTGTACACACGCGCAAAACTTGAAGTGCCGGCTCCCACTGCGCAACCAGTTTGATTTTTTCAAGGCGTGAATCAGTAACACCATGGTGAATAATACGCATATCAGCGCTGCCATAACAAGGGTCTATCAAAGGGTGCGAACCCCATGGCTCCATATGCTCAATGTCCAGGGAGGACGCGACAAACATCGTATTCATGATTGGCGTAAAACAATGCGCTACGGAACAAAGAGTTGCCCCATGATTTATTTTCATCCATAAGTTTAACACGGGATTGCCAGAAGGTGAAGAAAAGAAACTATATGGCCTCATGGTTTTGCTCATCCATAACTCCGGTGAAAGTTGCAAGTGTCGAATATTCGTACATACCGGGATAAGCGTAACATTGGCCGCTTCAGCAACCTGAGAAAGAGAATGATTGACTTTAACAAAGGCCTCCTTTTGCTTACTGTACTTGGTCTCATTGTCGCCCATATCAAATCCGTATACCAGGAAGCAGTGTCTTATGAACTTGGGGTGTGTTTCAGGATAGGTTAGGTGGTTTGAACGAAGTAGTGCCAATGAGTCTACACCTCCTGATAAAAAGGAGCCTGCGCTTCTTTTGGCGTGGTACGTTAAAGGTTCACTTCTGATTTCCGATTCTATTGATGGTAATTCCCAATTCGGCTGATACCAGTATCGGAACCACCCAACAGCAGTTCTGATTCCTTCTATAAGCTCCGGGCAAACCGCTCCATCCAGTTTGATTCGTTGCTCCCCATGTTCCATTGCCAGCAATATACAGCCTGCCAAATATGAATCGGCATTGGGATAGAGAAAATCTGCAAATTCTTCTGGAACGGAGAAATAAATCTCTTGTGCGGGCCGCCCGGAATCTTCCCATGTTACTGTCGCCGCTACTCGGGAAATTCCTTGCAGAGATTCAAGCCTTAAGTTCTGCACCTTCATGTTAATTTTCCATCTTTATTGTCAGCTTGCTTAATCTGCCCGTTAGGAATTGACTATTTAACTTAAAAGCTGGGTGTAAAATATCTGTTGGTCCACTAACTGAATCAGTTGTTTCTGCTCAGCGAGCGAGTGCGCCAGAGACGCCATCTCGAACGCCAGGGCGGATTAAAAAAACTTGGAAATAAGCGTTTTATCATTCGCTTTATTTTAGATGTCCATATCCCATTTTTTATTGTACGCACTAAATCATCGCGACCTTGTGACTTGAACGGCATGATTAACTCCCGGTAGAATCTCTCGCCTACGGGGTTAATTCCATGCATTGCTTCGCTTAGCAACTGCTTAGATATATTTATATCAGGGAACACACCAATGTTTTTCGGAAGCCCAGCCGCTTGAAATTCTGCCATAGTTCGGACACACTTTGCACAGGTCCCGCAATTCAAAACCTTTGGAGATATCCGCATAGCCTTATAAATGTGCCAGCAGACGTGTAGGTTTTTTAGGGCTGCATCCCATTCACCCACCAATTTTATCTTGTCTAATCTGGAATAAGTAACGCCATCATGCCTTATCTTAAGGCCTGCGCTGCTATAATTCGGATCGATAAGAGGGTGTGAACCCCATGGGGGTATATTGCTGATAGTAGCTCCCGCAGCAATAGACATAGTGTGCACTAATGGCACTAATAAATGTGCTACCGAAGCAAGAAAGGCACTGTGAAATACATGATTCCAGAATCGAAGATTATCTTCCAAATGCCTGATATTTGTATCTATTGGAACCAGTGTTACCTTAGCATCGCGAGCTACTTTGCCCAAGCCTTCTAAAATTTCCCCGAAAGCCTCAGTCTGCCTGGCATAGTGTTCTTGCTGCCCCCCCATACCGAAACCATATACCAGAACGCAATGTTTTATGAACCTGGGGTGAGTTTCGGGATAGGTTAAATGGTTTGAACGAAGTAGCGCCAACGAGTCTACACCTCCCGATAAAAAGGAACCTGCGTTTCTGGGAGCAGTATGCGCCAAAGGCTCGCTTCTGATTTCTGATTCTATTTTAGGTAATTTCCAATTTAGCCTATACCAGTAGTTAAACCACTCAACAGCAATTCTAATTCCTTCTATAAGCTCCGGGCAAACCGCTCCATCCAGTTTGATTCGTTGCTCCCCATGTTCTATTGCCGGTAATATACAGCCTACTAAGTATGAGTCAGCGTTAGGATACAGAAAATCTGTATATTCTTCCGGAGTGGAAAAACAGATCTCTTGTGTGGGCCGCTCGGAATCTTCCCATATTACCGTTGCCGCTACTCGGGAAGCCCCTTGCAAAGATTCAAGCCTTAAGTTCTGTACCTTCATTGATTTTCCTTATTTGTCGAATTCAAACATTCCCTATAGGCCCGCACAAGGGACTCCGCAGCTTTGTCCCAAGTCAACTCACCAATGCCTGTTAGGCTGTTAGTACGTAAACGTGAGAACAATTGGGCATCCGATGCAAGCAAGTCAATATGCCTTCGTAATATATCGGCATCTCCGGGAACGTGGACTAACGCATCTCCCATGTGTTGACAAATTGCACCAGCAGCTTCGGAAACGAGAAGAACGCAACCACAAGCCCGTGCTTCATAAGTGACCAGAGCGCTGCCCTCCCCTAAAGAGGGAAGAATCAGCGTATCACTGTTGGCCATAATCTTTTGTACATCCTGTACAAATCCCATGCATTTGACTGTAGGGTGAGCTAGATAATCCTTCAATAATTTCTGGTATTGTGGCATGAATCTACCGCATATCAGGAATCTTCCCGTCTTCGATGCTCGCGATTTAACCCATGCCTGTAAGGCGAAGTGAAGACCTTTCAATGGGAAGCAATCCCCCACGTACACGATTGTGAAAGGTGACTTGCCATTTTTATTAGAATCTTGCTCTGTTGCTGAAAAAACATCTGGATCCGCACCATATTGATGCCTTAGCATACGCTCTTCATTAAATCCTTTGTCCAGGAAAGTTTTAACTACGAACTCAGAAGGGCAGAGAAGTTTGTCCGCAACTGAAAATTCACTCTCTTCACGTATTAGCGCCTTCTTATTGAGTGCGGCATAATGAGATCTGCTTAGCTTAAGTCCTAATTTTTTGCACTCGTTTCCAGTAACCTCGAAAACATAACCTGTGTGTGCACTAGGCCGTTCCAGTACCGTTTTAATACCGAGTTTTTGCGCTGCTTTTAGTGTTTGTAAAGCTCCTGATGGCCAGCAATGCACAATGTCGATCTTGTCCCTGTTATGAATCCGTGGAAGATCTGCTGCTACAATTCTATCGTGAAGCGATGCAGTCCGTCTTGTACCCAATAATCCGAGAGGTAACTTAAGCTGTCTGAACTTTAAGGTATCTCTATGAGAGTGCAGACCTTTGACAGGATCCAATAGTGCCCCACAATACAAGGTAACCTGAACACCTTGTTTGACTAAACCTTCCACCTG
The DNA here is from genome assembly GCA_050049715.1 of Phycisphaerales bacterium. Taxonomy (GTDB): domain Bacteria; phylum Planctomycetota; class Phycisphaerae; order Sedimentisphaerales; family Anaerobacaceae; genus NIOZ-UU13. Next base: position 1,992 of record JASFVS010000049.1, on the reverse strand, counting down.
GTAATATGCGGTTTTAGATACACCTCCCGACCGTGCTACCCACTGTGGAAAACTATAAAGTACTTTTAAAGAACTCATTGCACTTAATCAACAAATGGCTGTAAAGGGAAAATCGTTGCCACTAAAAAATCCTATGAAACTCTGAGAAGATACTCCATCTATCAGTGTTATGTACTAATCTGGTAATCTGGAGTTTCATATTGGAATGTTAGCCTTCGTTTAGACATAATATTATTATTGTCGGATATAATCAAAGGCATAACTCCACAAAGACCAAGTAAAATGAAAAATAAGATGGTAGGCTGACCCGCATGGAGCGAAGTTGTACAGAAACCGATTAACAGCCCTGCAAAACTCGCAGCTAAACACCATATCATCCATTTGTCAGCATCTAACAAACTCATTCTCCAAGCCTCTATGAGTTTTTTTATTGTTGCATAAATCATAGCAAGAAACGGAATCAAAGCTATAAACCCGTACCTAAAAAGAATCAGCAGATACTCATTCACCATGTCAACACGATAACGTCCATCAATTCTTCCACCCCAATCAGCGCTGGCCATAGCGGCTTCCTCAGTAGCATGTCCATAACCAATCAGCCAGTGCCCTGACATTCCTCCTTCAAAAAATGCAATATCGACTAGTCTGCCCCGATACCAAGCTGACGAAAGACCAAATGCGTACCTGGTCGGATAATAATAAAAATGCCGGTCGCTACCTAATTCAATAGCGACGCAAATCAAAATGATTACAGCAACTAACAGCTTCCAATACTTTTTGAAGCGATAAAAAGCAATAAATGCGGCAGACGATAAAGCTGCGGCTAAGGGACCGCTTGACATTGAGGAAAACACACCTATCGCCGCCAATGTGATTCCTGCGTAGCACAATAATTTGTTCTTTCTCACTTGATAAATTAATCCGGCCCAAATAGGCGCTAATATAGCAAAAAACAAACCAAACATAATCGGATGGGAGGTAGTAAAAAATGCTCGGCTAAAACCACGTCTTGGTGCCAAATCTGTAGATATACCCCATGCTCTATATTCTCGCAGGAAACCAAACGGATTATGTCCTGTCCAGCTCTCGTAGAAACCAAAAATTGCCATTGGTGCAACAATATACACGCTCGTCTTAAGGAAAAATAAATATCTTTCTTTGTCTGTGATTATTGCCCTGATAGCAAAGTATGGCAAAAGCATGTCAAAAGCAGCCCCTGCGTGATGCTCCAGAAGCGCGCTGAAACTTGATGTCATAGCTCCAGCTAAAATCTGACTAACAAAGTAAATTACCACCCAGGCATCCAAGTAATTAAACCTGAAATACCTGAGTAACTTGCCGTGGACGAATAAGCAAATATATATCACCAAGATTACGATCCTGGCAACCGAGAAATCTAATGTTCCCACTTGGATCGTTAGATAGGAGGGATACCACGCAAGAGTCGCCACATAAACAACCAACCACCAAATAGGTGGTAGGAAAAATATCAGAGTGCATGCGCCCACCGCGATTAATAAAGTTAATTGTTGCATAAAACAGACTTTCCTAAATCGAAAACCGGGACTGTTACAACAACAGCTATAAAGCACACTAAAAAAGTCGAGCAATATCTGATAATCGGCGTTTTAACCTGCTCATCACGCCCCAATTATTCTCCATCTTGCACAAATGCAAACGTGTAAATACCTTAGGTCTCTTACTCCTAAATCTAAGTTGCAAATATCGCCGCTTAACATTCACTTCGTTCTGAAATTTTTTCTCCCAATACATTAGACTACTAAGCGGAATTTCCAAGGTTTTTAAAATTCCTGCCCAGCTCATTGGAATGTACTCCCGATGCTTGCCATAACCTCTGAACAGAGCCGCAGGTTCGTCCTTTGACGAATAAATTTTAATATATGATTGGAGACCAACTATAAGCGTCAGAATCCCACGAAAGACAAGGTAATCTATGGGTAGTGGATAGTCAAATGTCCATTCGTTATCAAT
>JASFVS010000043.1:0-13579 GCA_050049715.1 Phycisphaerales bacterium | reverse complement strand
GGAATCTGTAAATCGAAGTCCTCCTCGTAAACATGGACTTCGTCTGCAATAACCGTAAGAGAAAGTACAATGACAACGAAAAGACTTGCCATAATCAATTTTAATCCGCCGCGAGTGCACATTTCGAGCTAATCCGGTAAATTTCTCACTATTACACGTTAGGCTTGTCGCAGAAATCTCAAAGTTAATAAGTATATCTTGCCAATCCCGCTAATTATGATGGTAATAATACTCCTTCATAACCCCGCAGGCAAAGAAAAAATAAAAAAAACAGGAAAAAATCTGAATGGGCAAATGACGTGAAAAAAGCCTTAAGAGATTACACGTTGCTTTAATCAGGAAAATCTCTTAAGGCTTCGTCAAGCTAAGTCGTTCACAAAATCCTTTTGTAATTCTTAAAGACTTAGCCGGTCATTATCTGGCTATATTGCCCTGGAACATCCTCACATCCAGATTATTATTCACTCCGGCATTAGAGCACCTGCCACCGCCCCCGATTATCTTTACGGACTGGTCGGCGTAAACAGACTGAGAACTCATACCGAACCCGCCGCGATAAGTCTGCATTTGATTCTGGCCGCCCGCAAAAGACTGCGTCCCGTCCACACAGCCAAAACCGCCTGTTTTGAACGCGTTAGTATTAAGATTCAATGTAAGACTTTGTCCCTGTGTCCGTGAACCATAACGCCCGCCAGTCATAAGCTGATTCTGCACACCGGCAACAGAGGCATTCTGACGAACAGAATTCAGACGGCCCATGCCCCCGGCATGCGCCTGTTGAGACAAGATGCCACCCTGGCTCGCCGAAGCGCTGCCTATGCAAACATCGTGTTTCTCTTGTGTTTGGCCAAATTCCAGATAGTTTTGTCCTGATGCAAAGCCGAATCCTCCGTTTACTTTGGCCCTGTTAAGTGCGTCGATTGAAAAACCCTGAACCTGGCCGATGCTCGCAAAGACACCGGAAGACAGCAGCAGGACAACTGCTGTGGAAAATAAAATTCTTCTAAGCATTTTTAAACTCCCTTTCATTATACACTTTTTTACATTCCCTGGGCTTGCCAACAGGGTATCAGCAACTACAACAGCACAGACAAAATGCCTGAGTTCACTCGATAGACAACCTCCTTTCTGCCCGAACATCAAATTCTTCAGAGGCCTCAAAATTCTACAAGACTTACCTTATTATCACGTTTTCCACCCTCTGGTTTCCACCAAAACCCGCCATATCATAAAGCTGCCGACTTACTTCCACGCCCGGATATCTGTGGTTCCTTTTGGGTGCGAGAGCCGGGGGGGCTTTTCGCACAGAAATCGCCGGTGTAGTGGTCGGAGGAGGGGCCATCGGTGTAAAAGTTTTCGGAGGAGCGGCTTCTCGTACAATCACCGGCTCATCAATCTCCCGGGAGGGCCTTGCCGTATGCTTTGTCTGGAATCTTTTGTAGAAGGCCTTAGGAATCCTTCTTCTCAAAGCAAGTTCCGGCGAAAACCTGTAGCCCGCGGCACTGACAAGGGCCTTCCCTTTGCCTTCTGTTATGCCGCTCGAAACTGAGCCGAACAAAGAAATGGCGTAGTTGGCCTGGCTATAGGCCCCGCCAGCTCCCGGAAAAGCAATGTTAGAGCCAACTGTTACGCCTTTCATGCCACCGGAGATAAGCAGGATATCAACATCCCACGGCAAAGCTTCAGCCACGGCAGCATCGTAAACGTGGTCCCAGTTGCGCTCTACCTTGCCTTCTATACTAACCTTTCCAACATAGGCGTAACCCGCTCTTTTCAAAAGCATAGTATCGACGTTGGTATCAATAAAGACTATCAGAGGCTTTCCTTCCGGCCTGCGGGTACGAACGAGTGAGCTGGCTATTTCAAAACCCCTTCCGTGGTGGAAGTTGTCAGGTCCGCCAAAGATAGCTCCGACACAATTAAGGAAACCACCAATAACACCAAGCGGACTCTCATAAGGTAACGATTTAAGAACGCCCCTGATTCTCCTGATGTCATCAGGATTATCAGGGTCGAATATTTGCTCATATACCTGAACGTCATTATTAAGGCCGTTGGGAAAATATGCTTCTATAGTCCCCCACCCTCCGTGGCTCCAGTAGGGCAAAGTAGGAGGGAAAGTTGTAATCGGTTCCGTGCGGGTCCTGTAGTTTGAAATTGAGGTTGTGTTGATACTCGCGCCGGAACTGGAGGAAGATTTAGAAGAAGCATCTCCACCGTTCGACACGGAGACATCCTGATACTGATTTGAAGAAACATTGTTATCTACGTCAACAATCGTGTCGGGAGTATTATGGGGAGGGCCGCCGGGCTGGCCTTCCACGCGGGCACTTGCAAAAAGCATCAGCACAGGAACAAATACTGCAATCAGCTTTTTCATTGTCATTCTCCTTAATAGAAATTCCTTTTCATCCTGAAATAAACCACACCTAATTCAACACCCTCCCGATGTTTCAAAATAAGTGTTGCTTCTTTCTTTTCGCCTCCTTCCTTCCCCCGAAAATTATAATTTTAAAGTCATCGTCTTTTCATGTCCTCATAACTCAAAAGTTTCACAGAAAGAACTGGGATTGACAAACCACGTTTGGTTCAAGAGGATAAGAAGACACCCCCAGTGTAAAAAGATGTGCGGCTGTCCGCCTTAATCCGCTACGAGCATCCATTCTCAACCCACCAAAATATGTTACATAAGCACAATCACCCTCCTGGAAATCGTGGTTACGCACCAAGAATTATACTATTATAGGACGCTAAGGCAAATAAAATTTGATTATTTTTAACCTCACTCCACTATTGTGAGAAAATATTGCCCAAAAACCCAACTCCACGAGCGATACGAGGGATTATTCTACGAAAACTCCCGTAGTATCTTTCGAAAAACAGGAGGTTAATTACTGTTACTTTACTTCAACTACCGAGTTAAAACCACCAAAGGGATTCAATTCGGTTATTTCATTATACGGGTCCTGCTGCCACTGGCCGTCGACAACCAGCCTATAGCGATAACGTCCAGGTTCAAGACTCATCTCGGTCTGCCAAACGCCGCTTTCGCCTATTTTCTTCATAGGCGTATGTTCCGGCTGCCAGTTATTAAAGTCGCCGGCGATCTGGACACTATCTGCTCGCGGATAAAGCGTTACAAACACAACAGCTTTATCCATCTGGTTCACGCCGTAGTAGTCAGAAAGTTTGTCAGACAAGCTGGCTGCGTTATCAGGCTTTGGCTCTTCAATTTCAATTGCATTAGACTCCTCCCGTGCCGTCTCGGAAACGATAAATTCGTCAACGTCAAAATCATCGTCGGGCACAGAAACCGGCGAAGTCTTGGGGGCAGATATTTCTTCTATCGGTAATGCCGCGTTCTGGAGCAATTCATCTGCGGTGGCACTTATTGACTCAAGCTGGTCGGCCAATGTATTTACGAACTCATGACGCTGCGCTTTCTGGTGAGAACCTAATACCTCCTGTGCCAGAGCATGAAAATCCTTATGGCCTTTGCTGGCAGGGTCGTACTCGCTGATGGGCTGGCCAAAGCTGGATGCCTCCTTGATTTTGGTATTGAAACAAACAATCGTCCTGAGCATCTTATCCCCGAAGTGGTTTCGTAAATCCGCCAAAATCTCTCTGGCCATTTTGGTTCTTATATCATACATGCTGGCCAGAACTTTGACATTAACGTGCTGGCTGCACCGTTTGCATAGTATGCTGAGGGTTTCAAGCTGTCTGCTAAGCCCGTGCAGTGCAAAGTAACCGGTCTCGACAGGAACAATAACATCAGTGGCCGCCCTGAGTGCATTGAAAGTCAAAAGACTCACGGCCGGAGGGCAGTCGATAACCGCGTAGTCATAATCGCCCTTTATCCCATCCAGAGCGTTCTTCAGACAGCACTCCCGGTCGGCGATACCGGCCATCTGCTGCTCGAAAGCAGAAAGGTCCAGGCTGGCGGGGGCGAGCTCCAATTTGTCGCTAATCTGCCAGAGTATCTCCGTGAGCCTCATCGGCTCGTTTCTGCTCGAGCTTATCAAAACATCGTATATGCTTTGCTCTATCTGCTCTTCAGGCACAGCAAGTCCCACTGCGCAATGGGACTGCGGGTCCATATCGACAAGCAGGACTCTTTTGCCTGCGCCGGCAAGAGCACTGGCCAAGTTTATCGACACCGTAGTTTTGCCACAACCGCCTTTTTGATTAACAACCGCGATGGTTCTCATAATTTCTCTCCAGCTCCGTACTCTAAATTCAGGGATTCATTGCCTACCGGCCACCCGAAAAGACCCCTTTTTGCTGTTAAAAAACGTTCTACCAATACTAAAAACAACTCATAGCCTTTCTAATTATTCGGCAAAGAAATATAGAAAACTTTATATTTTTATGGGACGGGCCAATAAAAACGCAAATGTCCATATCAATACCTATATAAGCAGGCCTCCGCTTTCGAGAACGAAATATTAAGGTCAGCGCCAAACACACCGTATGGCAGCAGAAACGACATTTACAAGCCGACCAACCCTTCTTCACGCATAATTCTCGAAGCACCTCCTGACAGGAAACACTTTAAATCTCAATAGAAAAAACTGCCTGTTTCTATAATCACCTTTGAAATTTCACTGCCTGAGTGCCACAACGCTGTCACAGAAGGGGGAAAAAAACTAAAAAAACTGTCTATACGCCCGAATCTTTAATTTAGACGGTCATTTCGTATCAGTACGGAAAAACAGGAGTTAAATTGCAGGACAACATGAGAAAAAAAGGAGCCAAAATGAACCTGTATAAAGACTTTCACGGAAACACACAGACAGTCACGCCTACAGACGAGGAGGGCCGAATTATTGAGGAAGTTAAAGAGGAAATCTTCGATGCTAATGTTGGTGATGAATTATCGATGGTCGAAGACCTGATTCAGGAATGGCTGCCGGAGGCCGAGGGAACGGTAATCGAAGGATTTCTCAAGTCATTATGGAATTATTTCTACGCCGTCAAATTAATCAGAGAAGAAAGAGACTATTACAAAATCTCATCTCTAACAGAAACAGCTGCAAAGGGTTTTCAGGGAACCGGGCAACAGGAGCTCGCCAGCCTCGCGGAGGCCGTAAAGGCACACGCAACGGCAATAACCGAACTTCGTAAATTCAACGTTCACAGAGCCATCGAATTTTTCAAGAGCACAGCAGGGTATTTCAAACAAGCAGGCATATACAGTAACAGCTCCCAGCCCATCATGGATCACATGAAGACGGATTTGCTGTTTTCGGCTATGATGCAGGCATCGCAGATGCCTGATCCTAACCTGGCGGAGATTTTAATGAAACAAGCCTCGACAGCTTCACAAAAGGTGGCCGAGCAATACTATGAAGCGGGAACATCGGAACATTCCACTTATCAGGGGCTTGCTCACTTTTATAAGGCCATCTTCGCTCTAAATCGCGTCTTAAGAGACCTCAATAATTTCCAATATGAAAAGCTCATCGGAAATAAAGAATTAGCAGAAGAAGCCAAGCAGGCGAGGGCCTTACTAAAACAGGGGAACGTCGAGGACACAAACATCAGTAACTGTCTGAACATCTGTAATGCCTTTATTGAAATTTCAGAAGTGATAACAATGCTGTCGAGCCTTGTTCTGTCAGCATTCAAATCAAGCGCGAAAGCAGACCCGGACACAATGCAGAAGCTTAAGGACAGAGTGCATTTGGCAATTTCGTGGGCTTCTCAGGCCGGCCCGCAAGGCGTTATGTACATCGGATTATGCGAGGACCTGCACAAAAAAATACAAAATTTCGAACTTTTTACGAAACAAAGCAAAAAGAATTTTATTAAATGCTCGCTTCTAAGCGCAGCAGCCTTGCTTCTCCCGCTTTTTATAGGTGCCTTCTGGGCCAACGGCACTTTTAATGCAAACATAGGCAATATAACGCTATTTAGCTACTCCGTAGCGGTCGCTCTGGTAGCAGGTCTGGGATATAATGCCCTAAAATTTAAGAAGATACGTAGTTTTAGTCATATTACGAACAAACAAACCAAAAAAAGAGACAGTAAAAAGGCCACGTTGACCGATATTTAAAAAAGCTTGTTTCTGATATACTATCTGGCCAAGCAGCTTTTTATTCAAAAAGTGCAACAAATGGGGAAAAGGATAATTACAGGCTCGTCTAAGACAAAGAGAGAAATAGGTGTCTTGTAATTTAGCAAGGATGCTGGTCGTAACATCGCCATCTCAAGCGAGATAGAGACTGCAAAGCAGTTGGGGTAAGTCGTAAAAAACGGCTTGAATAAGTAACCGCCGGATATGGATCACGTCACGCCATCGGTTCCACAGAGCCGGTAAGAAACTACGCCATAAAGGAAATATAAATGGGCTTAGATATCACAATTACAGAGGAATCCGGCTGCCTGTTCATAAGAGCTGCCGGACACTACTCCCTGGAAAACATGAAAGACTTATTTGCAACTATAGTGAGCAAAAGCGAAGAACGCGGATATAACCATGTTTTACTGAACACTAACGAAGTGGCTGGGAGCATTCCTGAATTAGACAGATTTCTGCTTGGCGAGCACGCTGCGTCGCTCTGGAGACCAAAACTCAAAATGGCCATTGTCTCACAACCGGAAAATATCAATAAATTCGCAGAAAACGTGGCGGTCAACCGCGGCGCCAATCTTCAGATACTTGACGACGACGAGGAAGCACTGGAATGGCTGATAGGTGAAACGGCGTACACAAGCCAGTAGAACCATTGAGTATATCCACAAGAGCAGGCGATGTGAACGAGTTCGAAAGCCCCTGGCCGAAAGCCCACTTCAATATCGGCAACGTAACTCTCTTCGGATACTCACAGAGCTGGCCGGCCGTGTTGACCGCTTTTTCGCAATGTAGTAATACAACACTAAATCGAGACAATCAACCTGCAAATAAAAAAGGCTCCTGCTCTGCATGGGGGGATTACAGAACAGGAACCGCTAAACTGACAGCTTAAATTTCCTAATTACTCGTTCAATACTTTATCAACTGATTGACAGAGTTATCCTTTGATTTTTACCTTTACGGCTTTTGTCTTCTCGGCTTTCGGCAGTGTGATATTCAGGACGCCTTCTTTGCAGGTCGCTTCAATCTTCTCCTGGTCGACATCGGCAGGCAGAGTCACCTCACGTCTGAAGCTGCCGTAAGAGCTCTCCATGTGGTAATAGCCCTTTTCTTTTTTCTCCTCGGAGTGTTTCTTTTCGCCGCTGATGGTTAGCGTATTGCCATAGACGGAGATGTCCACGTCTTCAGCCTTACAGCCCGGAACCTCGGCCCTTACGACAATCGCATTGTCCTGCTCGGCGACGTCAATTGCAGGCCATGCTTTATACCCACCAAAAGGCCTGTCCAGCCCCCTGAAAAAGCTGTCAAACAAATCATCCATATCGTTGTGCAGGGTCGCCAAATCGCCTCTGTTTCTTCTGTTAAAACGTACCAGTGTCATAGTAACACCTCCTTTCAATAACTTCTTCATTTTTTACTTTTCAGCTTCCTTATCCACTTCAGCTCCTGCTAATATTATATGCAAAGGCCGTGCCAGACTATCGAACAGCGAAAAACGCTTAAAAAACGGCGAAAAATAGACTTATCGGCCCTGTCACTTACCTTTAACGGCTGTCAAATTGGCATACTTCCTGCCGAAAAGATATGACTGTTGTGGCCGGTGGGTAAATGTTGTAAACTAACCGCAATTTCCAATCCATTCAAAAAAAGAGGTAAATACAAAATGGACGAAAACAAAACCAAATTAAAACTGGACGCCCTTCGCGGGGAAATCCGCGAACGCGTCAAAGTTTTTGCGGAAGCTCTGATTGCGGAATTACAGGAAAACCTGCAAAGTCTTACTATCGTCGGCAGCAGCCTTACCGAGGATTTCAGGACGGGACAAAGTGATATCAATACAGTGCTCGTGTTAGGCAAGATACAACAGGGGCCGCTCAAACGAATCGCAAAGCTCGCAAAACCGATGAGTAAAAAGAAGATATCCCCTCCATTGCTTATGACAACACCTTATATCGAAAGGTCGCTTGACGTCTTCGGCATCGAGTTTTTAGAATTTCAATTAGCTCACCAGACAATTTTAGGTGATGACCCATTCGGTGGATTAAGCATCAGCAAGAAAGATGTAAGGCTCCAGTGCGAGCGGGAGCTTAAGGCTATGCTCATCAGGCTAAGGCAGGGCTTTATTGCTTCGGGTGGTAACAGAAAACTCGTCAGAGACATACTCATATCAACAACGAAGGGATTGCTTCCGCTGCTGCGAGCGATGCTGTGGCTAAAAGATGTCGAGCGAACAGCACTGGCGGAAGACACTTTAAACAAAGCATCAAGCGAACTTTCGATAAATATCGATTCTTTGAAAAAGACATTAAACTGGCGGAGCCAAAAAACACGGCTGGGTGAGTTCGAGATGGAGCAAATTTTCCAATCGATTTACTCAACCGCTGAGCAACTCGCTCTCATCGTTGATAAGCTCGAGGTATGATTATGCAACGGTTTTTTAACGGCTTGATAATAATTCTGCTTGCAACACCGGCCATGAGCGCGGTTGATTTGCCCATGCCTAAACACTACGTGGAAGATCGCGCCAACGTCATAAAAAGTTCAGATGAACAGTCGCTGAACGGGATACTCCAGGAACTGGAGCAAAAAACAGGCGTGCAATACATCATACTCACAGTAAATACAACAGAGGGATTATCTATAGAACAATACTCAATCGAATTAGCCGAAAAATGGAAGCTCGGCCGAAAGGGCAAAGACAACGGTATGCTATTTACGCTGGCGGCCAAGGATAGAAGGTACCGGTTCGAGGTCGGATACGGGCTGGAAGGATTCGTAACCGATCAGTTCTGCGGACGGGTGGGCAGACAAACCCTCGTGCCATTTCTGAAGCAGGGCAACTACAGCGAAGGAATTTTACAGGCAAATTTACAAATTATTCAAAAGATTGCATCCGCTTCAGGCGTAGTATTAACAGGTATGCCTCAGTTAAGGCCCGTAAGAACTGCACGCAGAAACAGAAGGGTTTTGCCCTGCTGTAGCGCGCTGCCTCTTTTGATATTTTTCTTCATGATGTTCGGTATGGGTAGAGGCAGAGGCATGGGATTGTGGCTTTTTCTGCCGTTTATGTTAGGCGGGTTCGGTGGACACGGCGGCTACGGCAGGAGCGGCTCGTTCGGAGGCGGCAGCTTCGGCGGCGGGTTCGGTGGATTCGGAGGCGGCATGGGAGGAGGATTCGGAGGCGGGGGAGCAAGCGGCGGATGGTAGAAAAAAGGAAAAAGTGAGAAGTAAAAAGTTGGAAAGTAAAAAGGAATAAAAATGAGAAATTACGGTAAAGCATGGATGGTTTTAATTGGCGTACTTGTTTTTCTGTTGCTGGTTGGCATTATAGCCTTCTCATGGTACATCAAAGGCTATAACAAAGCGGTCAGTCTCGAACAGGGCGCCGAACAGGCATGGGCGGATATCGATTCAACTCTTCAGCGAAGGCTTGACCTGATCCCAAACCTTGTCGAGACGGTAAAAGGATATGCATCACATGAAAAAGAGCTTTTCGAGAATATCGCCAAATCGAGAGAGAAGTATTTCAGCGCAGGCACCAGAGCAGGTAAGATTGAAGCAACCAACGAGCTTGGCGGATTTCTGTCCCGGCTCTTAATGTTGCAGGAAAGATACCCCGATTTGAAAGCGAACGAAAACTTCAGAGACCTTCAGGTCGCGCTCGAGGGCACGGAGAATCGTATTAACGTCGCGCGCACAAGATATAACGAGGCGGCCAGACTGCTAAACACCTACAACCGGCAATTCTTCGGCTCATTTTTCTGTAAGCGCGCCGGCGTAGAACCAGTAGAATACTTCGAGGCGAGCGAGCAGGCAAAAACAGAAGTGCCCCAAGTGGAATTCTAATATCATCCGGTAAACTAATGAAATAACGGAAAAGGCTGAAGAAAAAAATCCTAAAGACAACGCGGTGTGGTGTATCCCATTCTATCCACGGCTATAAGGAATAAGCCGTAAAAATCTACTCTTGTGCAGGCGGACTAAAATATTGGAAGAACTCCGAATCACTGGATAAAACAATAGTCGTATCTTTGCCGAGTGACTTTTGGTAAGCCTCCAAAGTCCTGAGGAACGCATAAAACTCAGGATCGTTTTCATAGGCCTGGGCATAAATCTTGAGGGCCTCGGCGTCGCCTTCGCCCTTTGTTTTCTCGGCCTTTTTATAACTTTCAGCAAGCAGAATCATTTTGTCTTTGTCGGTCTGGGCCTTAATCTTTACGGCCTCCTCCTCACCCTCAGAGCGGTACTTTTTTGCGATTTTATGCCTTTCGGACTTCATTCGGTCAAAGACCGAATATGTATTATCCTGCGGCAGGTCGGCACGCTTTATTCGAACGTCGATAATCTGGATTCCATAATCGGCGGCCTTCTGGGCGCACTGCTCGGCGACTTTGTGCATTATCTGCTGGCGGTTGACAGAGACAATTTCTGTCAGGCTGTGCCTGGCAAGCTCCTCGCGCATCTCAGAAAAAACAATATCATCCAGTCTCGACTGTGCGCCGTTTTCGCTCCCCACAGTTTGATAGAACTTCAGCGGGTCGATGATTTTCCAGCGGGCATAATTATCGATGACCAGGTGCTTTTTATCATCGGTGATAATTTTAGCCGCGTCAGCGTCATATTCCAAAATCCTGGCCTCGAACTTGTGCTTCGCCTGAATCAGTGGAATCTTAAAATGCAGGCCGGGCTGTTTGGCCTCTCTTACGAATTTCCCCAACTGGGTTACAATAGCCTGTTCGGTTTCATCTACAGTGAAAATTGAGGTGGCAAGCGCCACTGCGATTATCACGACTATCGCGACGAATATAATAGCACTGATAAGCTGTTTATTCATCTTGACCTCCGAACATTCGGATTTTGCGGTGAACTTGTAAACGGGGCGCCTTCAAGGGGTAAAAGTTTTAGCAGGCCGTCTCCTGATTTGGAATCTATTATAAACTTTTTCACGCCCGGAAGCACCTTCTCCATCGTTTCCAGATATAGCCGCTTTCGCGTTATATCTTTTGCGCTCTGGTACTCTTTAAGCACTGCCAAAAATTTCTCCACATCGCCCTCAGCACGCCTTATTTTTTCTTCCTTGTAGCCTTCGGCAGCTAATATTATACTCCGGGCCTGACCGCGAGCCTTGGGGATGATATCCTCATTATAACCTTTGGCTTCCTGTATCAATTTTTCCTTGTCCTCCTTGGCGCTTACAACGTCGCTAAATGCTGCTGCAACCTCCTTAGGCGGCTGGACGGTCTGAAGCTTAACCTCGATTATCCGAACGCCGCTCTCGTAACCATCGACTATTTCCTGCAGGAGCGCGCGAATGTCGACTTCAACCTGTAGTTTTTCCTTGATTAGCACATCGTCAATCGGCCTCATACCAACGACCTGTCTTAGCGCCACTTCGGCGGCATCTTTTATCGTTCCCTGCGAGCCCTCCAGCTTGCGCACGTTAAAGAGATAATCGGCGGCATCTTTTATTTTATACTGGACTATGATTTGCGCATCGATAATCTGCTCATCGCCGGTAAGCATTAGTGATTCTTCGGGGTGGAACTTATATCTTGCCGGCGGGCCCGGGCTGATGGTTTCAAAACCTATTTCTAAACGCCGAACCTGCTGTATCTTGGGCTTGTCAACTTTCTCTATCGGGTTGGGCAAATGGTAATGCGGGCCCGGCTCGGTTACTTTTACGACTTTTCCAAACCGGCGCACCACACCCTGTTCATCGGGTCTGACAATATATATCCCGGACAAAAACCAGAGCAAAAACACAAGCGGAACCGCCAACTTGAGCCAGAAGGCCCATTGTTTGGGAATTTGAAATTTTGTGTTATAATCGCCTTCCCAATGGCTTACCCGTTCCATATGAGTTCCTTTCTAAAATATAAGCGATGTTTTCTACCGCACACAGTCATTATAGATTGCCCCGATACCGCGTCAAGAAGATTAATAGTAATGTTGGGCTTGCCCGGCCGTGATTGTACGGGTATTATATCGCGTAACGTTAAAAAGTTAGAAGAGCGAAAACAACCTTAAATCACTAAAAAACAATGGACGAAAAAGGAAAACATCCGAAAGACAGCGCGGTCGTAACAAGGTACCTGCTTATGCCCCAGCAGGCCAATCCGCACGGCACCGCGTTCGGTGGGGCAATCGTGGCATGGATAGATATGGTGGCGGCAATGGTGGCACAAAGGCATTGCGGCAAAGAAGTTGTCACGGCAGGCATCGACTCGCTGATTTTTAAGGAGCCTATTCGCATCGGTGACCACGTCATTCTTAAAGCCTCGATAAACTACGTGGGCACCTCATCAATGGAAATAGGTGTTCAGGTCAGCAGGGAAGACCCATACACCGGAAAGCAGGTCATTGCAACAACGGCGCACCTGACCTTCGTCGCGCTGGATGATAACAAAAAGCCGACCGATGTCCCCCCGATTCTGCCCGAAACGGAGCAGGAAAAGAAACGATACGAGAACGCCAAAATACGCGTCCAGACAAGAAAAGAGCTGTTAAAAAAAATGAAGAAAACGAACTGACCCACAAGAGAGATAAACAGGTCGTAACAAAATTATTCACGCCAAAGGACATAAGCTCTTAGTGAAGGCACTTGAAGTTACATCTTTAACAAAATGGTATGGCTCAGCCAGAGGCGTCGAAGATTTGTCCTTCGATATCGAAAAAGGCGAAATTTTCGGCTACCTCGGGCCTAATGGCTCAGGCAAAACCACAACCATTCGCTGTCTTATGGGCCTGCTCAGACCGACAAGCGGAGACTGTCACGTCCTTGGGCAGCGCGTCATGCCGGGTCGTGCCACTCAGCATACACGTATCGGCTATCTTCCCGGCGATTTTCGAATCTGGTCCGGGCAAACGGCACGAAAGTCGCTTAAGATACTGGCGGCGTTAGGTAATGAGGATGACAAAACAAGCAAACGATGCGAGGAGCTGGCCGAAAGACTCGACCTAGACCTTGGCCGGCGCGTGCGTACTTTATCAAAAGGCAACCGTCAGAAAGTCGGCGTCGTCTACGCATTCCAGCACCAGCCGGATCTGTTGATTCTCGACGAACCGACCATCGGACTCGACCCGCTCATACGACAGATTGTGCTGGACATGATTCGCGAAGCCTCTCAGGCAGGCGCAACCGTTTTACTGTCTTCCCACGACCTCAGTGAAGTCGCGGCGGTTTGCGGCCGGGCAGCCATCTTGCGCCAGGGCC
Source organism: Phycisphaerales bacterium (assembly GCA_050049715.1). Classification (GTDB taxonomy): domain Bacteria; phylum Planctomycetota; class Phycisphaerae; order Sedimentisphaerales; family Anaerobacaceae; genus NIOZ-UU13. Next base: position 287 of record JASFVS010000043.1, on the reverse strand, counting down.
GTCTGATAGAGCTGGCCGCCGTCTCCAAAATCGTACAGGAAGGTAAAAAGCACCTAAAGGTCTGGTTCACCAAAGGAACACAGATACCGAGCCTGCCCGCCGACCAACTGCCGGGCGTGCGTGTAATTCAACAAGAACCGGAGTCACTCCATTTGTCGTACCAAGGCTCCGTCGGTCCGGTCTTAAAGTGGCTCGCGCAATACCCTGTGGACCGCATCTCAACGAGGCAGACCTCATTGGAAGAAGCGTTTATGCAATACTACAGCAAAGATGATCTCTCCGAGCCG
>JASFVS010000285.1:0-4303 GCA_050049715.1 Phycisphaerales bacterium | reverse complement strand
CCACAATTGCACTGCTCTGTTGCCAATTGCGCCGCAATGACACTGCATTCATTTACCCCGGCTACAATCGGCTCAGCACCATCATCGATTTTGGCGCAAAGCGCCTCCAAAAACGACTCGTTGATATTCAGCTTGGCAAACTCTTCCTGATTGCTGGACCAATGATTACCGTCCCTGTCTATAATCACAACGACTGGGCCCTGCTCAGGTATGACTTCAAAAATTTGCCGTGCAATTTGCTCAACTAATACAAAACCGTTAGAACACAGTGACTTATTTGTATTCATTCGATGAATCCTCACTTTGTTTTTGAAAAATAGCAGACAAAACAAATTTCGGTATAATGACACATTAACTTTCTTAGCTAAAATATTTTGGCTTATTTCCGCTTAAATAGTATCCAGCGCCGACCAGATACGTATGGACCCCGGCAATGCAGGTTTTTAGCCTTATAACGAAGTTTATATATTAATATGGGTGTTTTTTTAACTTTCGAATACGTCAAAAAAACAATAGTAAAAGCCTGAAAACCACGTTTTTCTCGAAACACATAACTTGGAAAGTCAGCACAGAATTGAGCCTGAATACGAGTTTATAGGACGCGGCAGCGATTAAGCCCGAACGTGAATATATATGCAAATAATTTAAAAATTGAGCATTGTTTTTAATTTGGCCATCGGGAATTTCTCACCGGGACAGTCTGTCACTCTCGCTCCCGGCGTACTGTTATGGCCAAAAATACGACTGCTCGAAATCCTATATCGTTTTTGCAGAAAGTTAACCAATTTCGAAAGAGACTGCATTTGTCGCGTTGTCGGTACAGTGCGATTAAAATCACCAACAAGACAAATACCTATCGCTTCTTTATTAGCCCAATTATTGAGGGTTCCTCCACAATGAGCACCGGCAATTTGCTTTCGCCAACGGAACGTGACTTCTACCTGGCCGTCACCACTATCAGTCCCGTTCCCTATCACAAAATCATAACCAACACCTTCCCAGTGTCTCTCCTCTTTATGCATTCTGTTGAATATAGCCGCATTCCCATTCATTGTTGCAGAGTGATGTATTACTATAGCCGTCCATTTGTGCTCCAGACGCGAAGGCGGCAACCAATCTCTTGGTATTTGTTTATTTTGCCTGTCTTGTTCAGGAACTACAATTCTTGGAGGAATAAGTTTAAACGTTGAGGCGGGACTATGCACAATCTCCGGAGCCGGCTCGTTATTATATGCACATCCGCTCAACAAAAGCAAACAAACCAAAAAAATCGAAACCCTATTAAACATCCTTCTTTTAATTTCATACCAAAGTATCATCATTGATTATACTCGTTTCTGATCCCGGCTTTTTGTCAAATGAGGTTTTTCCTTATATCTCACCATATACATACTATTACCTTTGTCGTTGAATTTTATCACATCCATATATGAGCGCATCAGTAGTAATCCCCTACCTCCGGGCCTGTAAAGGCTTTCACCAAATCTCGGGTCCACGACTGACTCCAGCTTAAAACCGTCACCTTCATCAGTAATAGAAATCTCGATTTTATCCGCAGTAACGGAATAATCAATTTTAACATCTTTGCTCGGATCCATTTTATTACCGTGTTTAATGGCATTGAGAAAGGCCTCTTCCAGAGCCAGGTGGACCGCAAAAATATCATCTTTATCAAAACCGCTGGATTCGAGCTTAGAGAGAATCTGCCCACGCACCTTGATAATAGCAGAGGGTTTGCTCTTGACAGTTATCGTGTAATTAGTTGACGCTTTTGATGCCATAAGCGAAATAGCATTTTTCGCCTAATTTGCCTTAGACAGTTCCTCGACCGCACTTTCAATATCTTTACAAATATCGAACGTTTTGGTGAGTCGAGTAATTTTAAAAATCTCAAATATTTTCGTGTTTATATTACAAAGTTTCAACTGCCCATCCTGTTCGTAAATTTTCTTGCTGAGTCTTATTAAAAGTCCCAGGACTGCAGATGATAAAAAACGAACATTACCAAAATCTAAAATTAAATTTATACGCTCTGTTTGCTCAATAACCGATACAATCGAATCCTGAAGTGCCTTAATATCCATCTCTTCGAGAATCTTTTCATCGGTAAAATGAACTACTGTTGCATTATCAATATACTCAATATTGATTCTTGGCTTAATCTCAGCCATAGTGAACTCCCAAACAAAATCTGATAAACATGCCGGAATATTATGTCAGAGCAGTCCGTATGTCAAGTTTTTTACATGACTAAAATAGTTTTCGGCTATTGGTCAAGTAATCCCCCATAATTAGTAACTATTTTTTAAATTTTCAAATTTTATTATCACCAAGAGAAATCTTTGAAATTCGGGACATAAAAAAACATAATTCTATGCGCTTTCTTACACTTTCAATCCTTTTTATATTGTATTAATTCGGTTATATTAACCAATAATAGAGAAAAACACCAGAGAACCGTAAAATTTATACTCTTTTATTTTATGAATTAGGTACATAAAAATGACTATCAATGAATTCCAGCAACTAATTTCAAAAAAATACGAAAAACGGGACAGGGAAAGAGGTATCCCTGGAACCTTTATGTGGTTTATCGAAGAAGTCGGAGAACTTGCCACTGCACTTGCTTCAAAGGACCAGCAAAATAAAGAAGAAGAATTTGCCGATGTTTTAGCATGGCTATGTACTCTCGCAAACATTAGTGACGTGAACCTGGAAAAGGCTTGTACCAAATACACAGGAAATAGTGTTAAAGGCTTCAAGCCTAAATGATAAATGATTACACTGTAAAAAACTTAAAACAAAATTTAAAAATCCCAATTCTCATCCCGCTCCTGCTGTAGCTCGTCACCGATTTCGTCGGGATGTTGAATTCCTGTATCTTTACCGGCCGCTGTTAAAGCTCGATAAAAACACCAGCCTAAACCACCTATTATAATTAGAAACACAACTGCAAGAATAACATAAGAAATGCCGTGTAAAGTATCGCGAATAGGCGCTGTCGCCTCTTCAATTTCCTCTCTTTTCGCTATGCCCATTAAAATTATCGCAATAGATGCACTGGTGTCCATTGCTGCTATTATGCCTGCCCATCTCGCCAGCCAGGATGCCCGGCTTGTAGATGTATGATGTTTATCCAGAACATAATTGCTTATCAACATCGAGACCACACCACCAACTAACGACAACCAAAGAATGACCTGTTTTACCGCCTGCGTTAATGGGGCCACAAACCAAAGTACAAGCAAAAATGCTATAAATAATGCAGCGACAAATGCGATTGCCCCTTCGCTTCGGCCCCGGATAACCAAATTTTGCTCAGGCCGTCCTAGTTCTTTGATATCCTTTCGGCCTTTGGTTATACTGAAGATTATTGCCACGACAGGTACTAACGCCACAACCGACAATCCAACGCAGTTCGTCAATATCCAGTCACCTTCAGGAGTCTTTAAGAATCCCTGCCCACGAATATCATCAAAAAGCTGCCAAAAGAAAAGGGAACCAAGCACAACAGGAATTACCAGACGAATTAAATAATCCCACCATTTACCTAACCTCCAGTCGCTCCGGCTGTTGGCGTGCCGTCTGAGAATATCGATGCGCCATAACCAGCCCAAAACAACACATTCCAGCAAACCCATAAATGCTATACCCCAGGTGCCGTTAACAAATCCATCAATGGTACCAAGCCAGTTAAATCCTCCCTCTGTGATATAAATCAGACCAAATAAAAAGCCGATTATACTCAACACAGGCAATACAATACTCCTGCGCCATCCGGTTTTATCAACGATACTGGCAAGAATCGACTCGGTCATTGAAAAGGCCGAGTCAACACCCAAAGTTACGAGGGCAAAGAAGAAAACAAAACTGAACCAGGCCGAATATGGAAGTTGTGCCAGCGCATAAGGAAATGCCACAAAAGCAAGCGAAGGCCCTCCTTCCGCCACATTTTCAACTGCAACGGGCTGTCCCGACTGCTGAGTTACAAAAGCCATTCCCCCCAATGTCGCGAATACCGCCAGACCGGCCACAAAACTCGTCGCAAAGTCGGCGATACTAATAATACCTGCATTATTATTGAGGTCGCTTTTACTATGAAGGAAACTGGCATAAGTAATCATAATACCGTAAGCAAGACTCAACGAAAAGAATACCTGGCCGAACGCATATCGCCACGTAATCGGCTTCGCCAACTCTGACCATACAGGGTCCAGATAATACGCAAGGCCCTGCATACTACCCTCAAGCGTCAGACCACGCACCGTAAGAATCAATAGCATCAGCCATGGTAACGGTACAG
>JASFVS010000284.1:0-4312 GCA_050049715.1 Phycisphaerales bacterium | reverse complement strand
GCTATATAAGGCAGGTTTGCCGATAAAAGAATGCGCCACACAAGCTACAGAATTAACAGGCAACATGGCCGTGTCCGATATGTTCAGAGGCGGCGTAGCAAGTATAGAAGCCGGCAAGACAGCATACGAAGGACTTTCTCGTAAATTATCTAAAGAATACCTTGAACTTTGGTATATAGGGGAGGAAACCGGCGAGCTCGACAAGACAGTTGATAAAATAGCAGAAATTTCAGGCGACAAAGCCGAACTCTTCTTTACTCAAATTGCAAAATGGCTGCCAAGATTAGCTTATGTTTTGGTTTGCATCATACTCATTATTCAAATATTCAGGACGGCGTTGAAGATTTATACTGTAGATATTCCTTGATGGAAACGAGTCGATTAGTATAATGGCTCAGATTTTTCAGGAACCTAAAATGACCAAACTTAGTGTTAATTTGAACAAGATCGCATTGCTGCGGAACCAGCGTGACATTGGTATGCCGAGTGTTCTTCAGGCCGCCGAAACAATCATTAAAGCCGGCGCTTATGGAATAACGGTTCATCCCCGCCCCGATGAGCGTCACATAAAATACTCCGATGTTTACGAACTGGCCGAGATAGTAACTGTCGAATTTAACATAGAAGGCAATCCATTTCTCGGCAGGTATATGGATATTGTTAGCGAAGTCAAACCGAACCAGGCCACTTTAGTCCCGGACTCGCCCGATGCCAATACTTCCGACCACGGCTGGGACATAAAAGCCAATAGAGAAAAACTAATTCCAATTATAGAAAATTTGAAAAGTGCAGGCATTCGCGTCAGCCTTTTCATGGATCCGGATGTCAATAATATTGCAATGGCCAAAGAAATCGGCGCTGACCGTGTCGAGTTGTACACCGAACCGTATGCCAGAGCTTTTCGCACTAACGAAAATGCAGATGAGACTGCACAAAAATATGCAAATGCGGCACGCGCTGCTCAAGATGCCGGCCTTGGCGTGAATGCCGGACACGATTTGAACCTCAACAACCTCGGCAAATTCCTTACCGAAGTTCCCGGCATACTCGAGGTTTCTATCGGCCACGCCCTGATAGCCGAAGCCCTTGAGATGGGACTTGATAAAACCGTTAAAGAATATTTAAAAATACTGGCCGGGAATTAATAAATTACTTTATAATCTTTTCGTATTTGATAGCACAGTAATAAACTCTATAACAGGAGATAAAGATGTTCACAGGAGCAATGGTGGCGTTGGTTACACCTTTTCAGGAAGGCGAAATAGACTTTCAAACGCTGGATGAGCTTATTGATTTCCAACTGGAAAATGGTATAGATGGAATCGTACCGGTAGGCACGACCGGCGAATCCCCCACATTAAGCCACGAAGAGCACAAACAGGTCATCGAAAGAGTTGTCAAAGCCGTCGGTGGACAGGTTCCCGTAATCGCAGGTGCCGGCTCCAACAGCACCGCCGAGGCAATCGAATTAGCTGCGTTCTCGAAAAAAGTCGGCGCCGATGCGACCTTACAAGTCGACCCTTATTATAACAAACCAACGCAGGAAGGATTCTATCAGCACTTCAAAGCAGTAGCGGAAGAAGTTGACCTGCCTGTCGTACTATACAATATACCCGGCCGATGCGCGGCCGGTATGACACCGGAAACAATCGCTCGTCTGGCCGAAGTTGAAAATATTGTCGCAATCAAAGAGGCAACCGGCAGCCTGGACCAGGCCAGCGAAATTGCAACCCGATGCGATATAACAATCATATCGGGCGATGATTCCCTAACTCTGCCTATAGCCTCGGTCGGGGGAAAAGGCGTAATAAGCGTTGTGGCCAACATAGCACCCGCTGATGTTAAAGCAATGACGGATTTAATTCTCGAAGGTGACCTCATATCGGCAAGGCAATGGCACAAAAAACTGTTCACATTGTGCAAAAGTATGCTCACTTTAGCGACCAACCCGATACCAATCAAAGCAGCAATGGCAATGCTGAATATGGCCTCGGAAGAATTGCGGCTTCCTATGACACCGCTGGAAGAGGATAAAAAATCTATACTCGAACAAACACTTCATAGCTATGGCCTTTTATAGAAACAGCGAAAGGCCGTGGCAAACATCTTTGATTCATTTCAGCCACTGTTGTGCTTCGTAATAGACCTGGAAAAAAGAGGAAATCATCTTACTGACAGTATGATTGTTTTTTAAATGCTGCTGTGCATTTTTAGCAATTTCACGCGCAAACTCGCGCTTATCCAACAAAAGCTGCAGCGCACCGACTATACTAAGCTCGTCATCCGGATCAAAAATAACTGCGGTCTTGTCTTCGATAATTAAATCATCCACCCCACCCTTACAGGCCGCAACGGCCAAACCCGCACTCATTGACTCTAACAACAAAGGATTGAAGGCAAAATTAGGTTGAGGTTGTATAAAAATATCACCTGTAGCAAGTACCAGCCACCAGGGCCTTAATTTCGGTAAAACTACGACAGTCTGTGAAAGGCCAAGGGCAGCAATCAATTCTCGCAATTGCCCTTCAGCCCGTCCACTGCCGGTTACTACCATCATAAATTCATATCCTTCAATTGCCAGGTGCCTGATTGCTTTAAATACATTTTCAAAGTCATCAACATTATCAAGCGGACAGGCCATTACGACAGTCGGCGGGCAGGAAGCATCGGAAAAACATATGTTATCCTCATTTACGAAAGTGCCGATACTTATCCGCTCGATTCGTCTGGTAAAACGAGGATAGATTTCTGCAATATCATCAGCAATACTGGGGGCCGGAGTAATAATTTTCGCACAATATCTTGACGAAAAGGAAAACCGACTCAAACTTTTAAGATAAGAATTAACCACCAATACATAAGGTAAATCCAGCTGACGAGCCAGCCGTTTCGTAAGTAATGCCCTGCTTTCACAAAGGCAGTGTAAAATAGTCGGCTTGAATTTAACGAGTTCCTCAATAAGCAGTCTTCTGTTTAGAAAATCGATCAACGGTAATTCAAAAACCGGATACTCGATTATCTCAGCAGTACCGGTGAACAAAGAATCGACATCGGAACCCGGAGGACACACCAAAACAACCGGCACCGACTCATCCGCCAGACCAACCAGTAGGTATTTCAAAAATATCGAATACTCCCAGAGCGTATGTTCCGACGCAATAAGAGCCAGTCGAAATGGTTTCTTTTTAAAATTATCCAAGGCCAAATCCATTTGCTCCCTGTTCGTCCACTCGTTAAAAACTCGTATATCTTGTCATGCAAGAATATACTCCCGGTATTGTATCGTATAAAACTTTTCCAGGCTATACAAAATCTCATTAAATACGCTCGGAAGAAAACCGATTATTTAACATCTTTAAAGATAATTTTTCCCACAAAACCATACTTTATACAATTTTAAGCTTGCGATTGCCTTGGTATATCTTATATTCAGTATAAGTATATGCTGCTGTTCAATGAAAAAAGGAAAGCTGTGCCTTATATCACAGCTGTTTTTGACATTTCTATCTGTCCCAACACAATAAATATAACTTCTGTTAAATCTTCAAAAATATTATGAGTAGATTACTTGTAGTTGCAAACAGACTGCCATTTAATATAACAAAAAGAAAAGGGGAGTTTTTCTTTCGTGCCAGCCCCGGAGGATTAGCTACCGGCCTGTCTTCGCTTCCTAAGTCCCTAAAAAAACTTTGGTTGGGATGGCCCGGAATAACGACTGATAAGCTTACTACCAGCGATAAAAAGCAAATTAGAGAAAAACTGCTTGCTGAAAACTGCACGCCGATATTTTTGTCGAAGAAACAAATCGACCGTTATTATCTTGGTTTTTGCAACAAAACTATTTGGCCTATCTTCCACTACTTTCCAGAAAGAACTGTGTATGAAGATAAATTTTGGGAGACATATAAACAAGTAAATCGGGCTTTTTGTGACGAAGTCATGAAAATCGCAGAAACCGGAGACAACATCTGGGTTCACGATTATCAATTAATGTTACTGCCGAAAATGCTAAAGGAGAACCGCGCAGGACTGGAAATCGGATTCTTTTTACACATCCCCTGGCCTTCATTTGAGCTATTCCGTCTTTTGCCCTGGCGTAAAGAAATCATAGAAGGATTGTTGGGAGCTGATCTAATAGGATTTCATACATATGACTACGTTCGACATTTTCTCAGTAGTATAAGTAGAATAGCAGGGCTTGAACATACTCTGAATAAAATAAGCATCGGAAAACGCATCGTTAAGGTTGACGCATTCCCGATGGGAATTAACTATAAAAAATATTCTAAGGCCATTAATGATACCGGTGTCA
>JASFVS010000282.1:0-4327 GCA_050049715.1 Phycisphaerales bacterium | reverse complement strand
ATATTCCCTTATCTTGAAAATAACACCCTTAGGTGTAATGCGCCAAGTGGAAAATTGAATAGCGACTTACTGTTACAAATTAAAGAGAAAAAATATGAAATAATTAGTTATCTTGAGGCGAATTCTGCCAACGATAACAACGCGAGTAATATTCCGAAAGTAAGTAGAGAGAACATAATTCCATTGTCGCATTCCCAGCAAAGGTTATGGTTTATAAATAAGTTGATACCAGACAGTTCTCTTTACAATATGCCAACGATGTTGAAGTTGGAAGGAAAAATTGAAATTACGGTATTTGAAAAAATACTAAATACAGTAATTGAACGTCACGAAATGCTACGCACTGTATTTAGAAGTACAGAAGAACAGCCGTACCAGAAAATACTGCCAAAATATAAAATAAAAATAGAAATTAAAAAGGCACAATCTTTAATAGAAGTAAAGTCGTTAGCGCGTTTGGATGCTAGTGTTCCGCTTAATCTTGAAACCGGTCCACTTATTAGAGCGATAATATATAAAATTAGTGACTGCGAAAACGTTTTGCTCTTAATGATACACCATATCGCGTGTGACGGCTGGTCAATGGGTGTGCTGATCAAAGAAGTGGCAACTTTGTATCAAGCGTTTTTAAAGGGCAAGGAAAATCCGCTACCGGGATTACCGATCCAGTACGCCGACTATGCGGTATGGCAAAAGCAATGGCTAAGCGGTGAGAGACTGGAGCGCCAGTTGAGTTATTGGCGCGGTCGGCTGGAGGGAGCGCCGGCGGCGTTATCGTTGCCTACCGACCGAGTGCGCCCGGCGGTACAGAGCTACCGCGGTGCAACGTTGCCATTGAAACTGGATCAATCGCTCAGCGAGTCGTTACAAGGGTTAAGCCTTGAGCACGGAGTGACCTTATACATGACGCTGTTATCGGCATATATGGTATTGCTGAGCCGTTACAGTGGTCAGAGCGACATCAGCGTGGGCACCCCGATAGCCAATCGCACCCGCCCGGAGCTGGAAAACCTGATCGGATTTTTTGTCAACACCTTGGTGATGCGTGGCCGCTTAGAGGGCGACCCCTGCTATGAGGACTTTCTGCGACAGATCAAGGAAGTCACTTTAGGGGCGTACGGGCACCAGGATCTACCGTTCGAACGCCTAGTGGAAGAGTTGCAGCCGGAACGTGATTTAAGCCGTACCCCGTTGTTTCAGGTGATGTTTGCTCTGCAAAATGTGCGTACAAATGATTTAAATTTGGCCGGCGTTACTTTAAAAAATATTGATTTGGATAGTGGAACCACAAAATTCGATATTTTTATTGCGGCTATGGAATCACCCAACGGCATAGAAGCATTTCTAGAATACAACACGGACCTATTTGAAAGATCGACCATGGAGGGTTTTGCCCGACATTACGAGCGATTGTTGCGTTCAATTGTGGCGACTCCGGGTGCCAGAGTCTCGCAACTTGACATACTTAGCGAAAGCGAACGCCGGCAATTGATCCACGGCTGGAACCAGACCCAGAAGGCCTACCCGTCGCAGCGTTGCATCCACGAGTTATTTGAGGAGCAGGTGCGGGCACATCCTGAATCGATTGCGCTGCAATATGAGCGCCAGCGGCTGAGTTACGATGAACTAAACCGTCGCGCCAACCAACTGGCGCATTACCTGCGCAGCCGGGGCGTGGGGCCCGAAGTGCTGGTGGGCTTGAGCCTGGAGCGCAGCCTGGAGATGGTGGTGGGGATCTTGGGGATCTTAAAAGCCGGAGGTGCTTATGTGCCACTGGATCCGGATTATCCCAAAGAGCGGCTGCAATTCATGATGAACGACACCGCCATCGGGGTGTTATTGAGCCAATCGTTCTTGTTGGAGCGCTTGCCGGATTACCAGGGCGAGGTGTTTTGTCTGGACCGTGACTGGAGCGATCTAAAGCATTACAGCGAGGCAAACCCCGCGGGCGCGGTCGGGGCGCAGAACCTCGCCTATGTCATCTATACCTCGGGGTCCACCGGCAAGCCCAAGGGGGCCGGCTTAACACATAGAGGGCTGGTCAATCGCATCGTATGGATGCAAGAGAGCTATCATCTAACGGAACAAGATTCGGTATTACAAAAAACCCCTTTTAGTTTTGATGTTTCCGTATGGGAGTTTTTATGGCCGTTAGTGACACACGCGCGCTTGGTGATAGCCAAACCAGAAGAACATAAAAATACCCAATATATAAAAGAGATTATAGAAAAGGAAAATATCACGACGCTGCATTTTGTGCCGCCGATGCTGGAGGCATTTTTAAACAACCTTTCAAAAGGAGACTGCGGGTCATTACGCCGCGTGATTTGCAGTGGAGAGGCGCTAAAAACTGAGCATCAAAAAGCGTTTTTTGCCAAACTAAGTCACGCCGCTTTGTACAATTTATACGGTCCCACAGAAGCTTCCATAGATGTCACCCATTGGAGTTGTGCGGAACAAGATAAAGGTATGCCTGTACCCATAGGGCGTCCAATAATGAACACCCAAATCTATTTATTAGATAACCAACTGAGCCCGGTGCCAATCGGCGTAGCCGGAGAGTTGTACATTGGAGGTGAAGGACTGGCGCGGGGCTATCTGAACAGAGGGGGTTTGACGGCTGAAAAATTTATAGCAAACCCATTCTCTGAAAAAGCCGGCGCAAGGATGTATCGAACGGGTGATATGGCGAAATACCGCCCCGATGGACAAATTGAATACCTGGATCGCTGCGATAATCAAGTTAAATTGCGAGGCTTCAGAATCGAATTGGGGGAGATAGAGTCGGCTTTGATGCAAAGCCCACAGGTACGCGAGGCGGTAGTTTTAGCCAAAGAGATCAAAGACGGACAAAGCGAAGAAAAGTCACTGGTAGCCTATATTGTTGCGCAAGAGAACAAACGAGAAATTGAGCCGGAGGGAAGCTCACAGGCTGTCGAACAAGCGCAAATCGACCAATGGCGTGAAGTCTATGATCACGCCTATAAGGACGCCTATGGGCAAAAGCCGCTGAGGAATTTTGTAAGCTGGAACAGTAGCTATACCTCCGCTGCCATACCCCTGGAGCAAATGGATGAATGGTTGGATGCGATAGTTGATAGAATCGCCTCCCCCCCGCTGGGCGATGTATTGGAAATCGGTTGCGGGACAGGTTTATTGTTATTCGAGTTGGCACCGCGAAGTAGCAGTTATTATGGAACCGATTTGTCAATTCGCGCGCTTGAATCTATAGAAAAAAGATTACCGATGTTGGGAGATGACGGCGAAAAAGTGCGGTTGCTTCACAAAATGGCGGATGATTTTGAGGGCTTGAATAATAAACAATTTGATACAGTCATCATAAACTCGGTTATTCAATATTTTCCTGGCGCGGATTATTTGTCCCATGTATTGAGAGAAGCGCTAGGTCGTGTGCGTGCTGGTGGCAAGGTTGTCGTCGGTGACGTGAGGCATTTAGATTTGTTAGATGCGTTTTACACCTCCGTTCATCTCTATCAAGCCGAACCGGATTCGACGATATCGCAAATATACCAAAAAATTAAGAAAAGCATCATGAATGAGGAGGAGTTGGCGGTTTCACCGAGCTACTTTTATGAGATTAAAGCCATGGTGGATCGGGTCAGCCGAATAGAGATATTGCCCAAGAAGCATATTTATTCCAACGAGTTGACCAACTATCGATACGATGTAATTTTTCATATAGAACAAGAAGAAGACATCTATCGTGACTCCCTACATTGGCTAAACTGGACAAAGGAAGGCTTGAGCGTTTCATCGGTGGAAGCGCGCTTAAATAAGGAGCAACCGCCGGTGTTAGCTTTATCCTGCATCCCCAACGCAAGAGTGCTAAAAGATTACGAGGCCTTAGGAGCAATACAGCAGGCACCAACCAGTGATAAACCGATCAATACATTGAATCACTATTTTGCCAAAGGCGATGAGCGAGGGATTGATCCGAATGAATTTTGGAGTTTGGCGAAAAGATTAGCTTACATCGTGGAAATCGATTGGTCGAACAGCGCCGAGTCGGGCGAATACCATGTCATATTTAAACGGTGCAACAGTCCCTGGGAAAACAGAAAAATAGACTTTTCTTGTCATCGCGATAAACCAAATACAACCCAATCCCCCGACCATCGCTTGTCGCAATACACGAATAATCCCTTGCAAGGGAAAATGTTGCGCAATCTAATGCCGCAACTCAAAGCGGTATTGTCGAAAAAGCTGGCTGACTACATGCTGCCGAGTCGCTACGTATTTTTAGACAGTCTACCGTTGACGGCCAATGGGAAAGTGGACCGTCGTGCGCTGCCGTCGCCGGATGGGG
>JASFVS010000042.1:0-13695 GCA_050049715.1 Phycisphaerales bacterium | reverse complement strand
GTTTTTTAACGAAGTGATTCAATCAAACCAAAAAAAATTGAAACCGTAACAAAACGGTAACATTTCAAGAGCATAATATACCTGTTAAAAGCTAAGTTCCTTTTTTTCCAGCAATAATCATCAATTTGTGCCTTAAAAATGAAACGCAGGCATTGATTATTGGATTTAACAAGATGAAAGGATAATACTTGAAAAAATAACCGGAGAGAACAAATAATGAACAGCTTATACAAATCTGTAATATCTTTCGTATTTAGTTTGAGCATATCAATTGTCTTTGGGCAGGATGTTATCGAAACTCCCAGGCCGGATATGTCAGCAGAACACCGCCAGTTAATAAAAAAAGTCTTCTCACTGACTTATGAAGGACTTGATGCCGGACAGCTCAATAATACCACAGAAACTCTTAAAGGAATGTTGAAAAAAAGCGACCATAAATATGACCGCTATATAATCACTTTTCATTTGACCTTTTTCTACGCCCAGGCAAAAGAGTACGAAAAATGCCTCAACCTCCTGGTAGCCGGCCAACAGGAAGGTTTTTTCTTTCCCGCTATAACCGGCAATTTCACTTGGCCTGAATATCTGTCTGAATTAAAAAAGTTGGAGCGTTTTAACTCATGGTCTCAGGAAAACAAGCGAAGACAGGAACAGGCACAGAAAAATGCAAAGGCCGAATATTTCATACAAACACCCATCGGATACACAAAGGAAAAAACATATCCGCTGTTACTCGTTTTTCATGGTGGAATTGATAGCAATATTAGTTCATACGCCAATTGGCAGTCACCCAGGCTTCAATCCAAATATATTGTTGCCTATCTACAGGGCAATGCAGTCCGAGGCAGTTTTCATCGGGGTTTGGGCTCGAAACGGCAGGCAATCGCCAAACAGGCCTACCAACAAATAATACAGAAATACGCCGTTGATACCAATCGTGTGATGGTGGGTGGTGCCTCGGCCGGGGCTATGGAAGCTTTTGCGATTGCCCAGGACCGGGTAATTTCTGTGACAGGGGCCATTCTGGGCTTTCCAGGACCGTGTAAGTGTGATGAGGCCAAACTCAAACGGGCCGCGAAAGAAGGATTACGCGTGGCACTGTTGACTGGTGAAAACGACGGAGCCCTTAGATACCAAAAGGAACTGGGTGTCTTCTTTGACAAGGTAGGTCTGCCTAATCGATTTGTTGTGTTCCCCGGGATTGGCCATCAATTTCCTGAAGATTTTTCTGCACAAATCGATATATCGCTGGATTATATATGGAATAAATAAGCTGTAGGATCCCGTTCATAGTGTAAACTCACGAAAGGAAATAGACTATGAAAAGAAACTTGAGTTTAATTCTACTAATAATGTTACTTTTCCCTGTCTTAGCCTTTGCCGAAACAGAAGCGCCCGAAGAAAATGCACGATTTAATATGAGTTTCTCCACCCTCTTGGGAGGCAACCAGCATGACTGGATTGGCGATGTATGCGTTGACGAGATGGGAAACATTTACACCGTCGGCACTACATTTTCAAGGCAGTTCCCCATCACAGAGGGCAAACTCACAGACCGATACGCAGGTGGGGCAAGTGATGGATTTATTGCCAAGTTCAGCCCATCCGGAGAACTGCTGTTCTCAACACTGCTTGGAGGTAATGGTATCGACCAATGCACTCAAATAACACTGGACCCATCTGGTTATATCTACGTGGCGGGTGTAACACTATCAAGAAATTTCCCCACAACTCTCAACGCTTACGACCGGACGTACAATGGCGATGTGGATATCTTTCTAACAAAGATTAATCCGGAATGCGACACAATTATCTTCTCAACATATCTGGGCGGTACCGAGCAGGACCACCATCCAATGATAAAGATAGATACGTCTGGTTATATCTACATTTCAGGGCCAACACGTTCATCAAATTTCCCAATCACAGCAAACGCATACGACAATTCTTACAATGGGACCGATTTGAACGGATATTATGGCGATATCTTCATAACCAAACTTGACCATGATGGTGAACATATTCTATATTCCTCGTTCATCGGTGGCGAACGAGACGAAAGCGTCTTTGGAATAGATGTAGACCCAAACGGGATTGTCTATTTAGCAGGCATAACCCAATCTACCAATTTCCCAAACTCGCATCAAATTTTTCAGGAAAGTTATCACGGTGACCGCTCCAGTTCAAACGACGCATTCTTACTCGCCATGGATTGCATCGAGCCTGCTCTGAAAATATCAACAATCCTCGGTGGCAGTGGCGATGAAAAGCTGGACGCCATATCTCTGGACACTTCAGGCAATATTTTTATCGCAGGCAAAACGTCTTCCGCCGACTTTCCCACAACACAAGGGGCATTCGATGAACTCCACAATGGTGAGGATGACCTGTTCGTATTAAAACTGAATAAACCAGGCACAGAACTCATCTATAGCACCTACGTAGGAGGCAAAAATGGCGAAGGACGATGCGACCTTGCCATCAACGCATGCGGATACGCCTTTGTCGCCGGCGGAACCTCTTCCGACGACTTCCCTGTGACACCCGAAGCAATTGACACAACAATTAACGGTGGCGATGGCCAATTTGCTTTCCAAGACGTGGTGTTCTTTATATTAAATCCCTCAGGCACTGACCTGCTCTATTCGACCTTCCTGGGAGGAACCGGTGATGACAATGTGTTCAGCTTTCAACTCGACAAGGAAGGAGCTGCATGTATAGGCGGATTAACAACCTCATCAGATTTTCCCACCACCGCTGAAGCGTTTGACTCAACCTACAATGGCCAGAGGGATGCATTCCTATTAAGACTTGAGTCGGTCAAACCTTAGACAGAAGTGTAACTTCTATTGGCTGATTCGCCTATAGGCGGCTTTTCCAACGAAAATCACATTGCAACAGCCAATTAAACCCTCCGGAACTCCAAACCGGCTAAAATCAGTTCTATACACCCGCCGGCAAAAATATTATACTCACGAATCGTATCATAACGGAGTTGCTGTTATAAAGTGGGTGGCTTTTGCGATATTATCATGTTATTTGACACAATACAAAAATTCTGTGCAGCTATAAGAAACGAGCTGGAAAACAACCTCATTCCATTTTGGCTTGAAAGTGCTGTAGATAATGAATGCGGCGGGTTCATAGGCCGGATGTCAAATGATGGAGAAATCGACCCCAAAGCTTCCAAGGGATTAATTCTGAATACCAGACTCCTTTGGACCTTTTCAGCTCTATATCGATTTAATAGTGATTCCCAATGTCGTGATATGGCCAAACGTACGTATGACTATCTTGGGACCTACTTTTGGGACTCTTCACATGGTGGCGTTTTCTGGCAGGTGGACTTTCGGGGAGACCTGCTGGATGGCAAAAAGAAGATTTACGGCCAGGCATTCTATATTTACGCGCTCGCAGAGTACTATCAAGCCTTTGATGCCCCCTCGGCGCTGCGGCGTGCAAAACAGCTGTTCGAGCTTATCGAAATGCACAGTCGTGATAAGACCTATGGAGGGTACGTCGAGGTCTGCAATCGGGATTGGACTATAGCCGAGGATTTAAGGCTAAGTGACAAAGACATGGACGAGAAAAAGTCTATGAATAATCACCTGCATCTGCTGGAAGCCTGTACGAATCTATATCGTGTTTGGCCCGAGACACAAATTCGGGAGCTTTTAACGGAACTCGTTGATATTATCGATAAGAAGATTGCCGACTCGGAGACAGGTCATCTTAATCACTTTTTCGATGAGTTATGGCAACCTAAGTCAACTAACTATACATTCGGCCATGATATCGAGGCAAGCTGGCTGTTATGCGAGGCCGCCGAGGCGCTGGATGAGCCGGATATAATTTCGCAGGCTCAGCGTTTGGCTTTGCAGCTTGCTAAGGCCACGCTGGCCGAGGGATTCGATGACGATGGCGGCCTGTGCTATGAGGGCCGGGAAGGGCGGGTCACAGACCCGAACCGTGAATGGTGGCCGCAGGCCGAGAGTGTTGTTGGTTTTCTGAATGCCTATGAGCTGTCGGGTGACAAGTCGTTCCTCGAAGCGGCTCAAAAAGCATGGGGCTATATCGAAAAACATTTCGTCGATAAAAAAGGTAGAGACTGGTTCTGGCGGATAAGTCCGGATGGCAATCCCGACCCAAACGAACCCAAAGTTTCACAATGGAAAGGGCCGTATCACAGCGTAAGAGCATGCCTTGAATCGATTCGCAGGCTTGAAGCGCTCGCGGAATCAAAGCAGAAAGAGGAGTAGAAAATTGAAACCTGAAAAAGATTTTAAGAAACGTCTAAAACAACTCATCGAAGAGCACAACAACCTCATAAAAAGACAAAACAAAAAACTCCCTGCGAGCAATGGTGTATATGACCGCTACGAGTATCCGGTTTTGACCGCCGCCCATACACCTATCTTTTGGCGATACGATTTAGACCAGCAGACCAATCCTTTCCTTATGGAGCGCATGGGTATTAACAGTGCCTTCAACGTAGGCGCCATCGAATTTAATAACAAGATTTGCCTGATAGCCCGCGTCGAAGGCGCTGACCGTAAGTCCTTCTTCGCCGTCGCCGAAAGCTCCAATGGTATTGACAATTTCGAATTTTGGGACTACCCCATCGAAATGCCACCTGCGGACCCGGAAGAGACCAATATTTATGATATGCGACTGACCAGGCACGAGGATGGCTGGATTTATGGATTATTTTGCGCAGAGTTTCATGACCCCGCTCACCCTGAAGACCCATCAGCCGCGATAGCGCGTTGTGGAATAGCACGCACAAAGGATTTAAAGCAGTGGCAGCGGCTGCCCGACCTCAAGACTCCATCTGCCCAACAGAGGAACTGCGTTTTGCATCCTGAATTTGTCGATGGTAAGTACGCTTTTTACACTCGGCCAATGGCCGACTTCAAATCCACCGGAACAGGTGCGGGAATAGGTTGGGGTCTCTGTGATGATATTGAACAGGCAAAGATTACTGAAGAAGTAATTATAGATCGCTGTACATACCATACAATTACAGAGGGCAAGAACGGCCAGGGCCCCACACCTATCAAAACCGACAAAGGCTGGCTTCATCTCGCTCACGGTGTACGTGACACAGCGGCCGGCTATCGTTATGTATTATACATGCTTCTGACCGATTTGAATGAGCCCTGGAAAGTGATTGCCAAGCCGGGCGGGTATTTTATGGCGCCGCAGGGCGAAGAAAGAGTGGGCGATGTTTCGAATGTGCTTTTTTCCAGTGGCTGGGTTGCCCACGACAATGGCGATGTCCTTATCTACTACGGCTCATCGGACACACGAACACACGTCGCAACGAGTACAGTGGAAAAGCTGCTGGACTATGCCGTTAACACGCCGCCGGATGGCTTGCGTTCGGACCAGTGCGTCAAACAACGCTGCAAATTGATTGAGAAAAATCTTGCTAATCCTTCGTGGAAATCACTTATATAGAAGCATTCTTCGGATTGAAATAAAGGTGACAGGAAATGAAAAGGACGGTTGCCTTTAGTTCATATCTTCATATAAGACAAGAGTTTAAGAAAGTCGCCCCGATTTTCTTCTTTGTGACACGCCTTTTGCCAAAGTAGAAATCATGACGTTGGCAAAGCAAAAAGAATCAAACATTCGTAAAGTAGTTACTCTGGATAGTGTCTGTTATTTTGTTTCCAAGTTTCAGCAGAATCATTTCTGACATAACTTGCAAAGAGCTTACTGAAGCAGAGTTGGAATTGTTCGTAGGCGCAGTGGCGTCCTGCCTCGAAGCTTGTGATATGCTTTTGTTTTAATTGCCGGCTTTACGACAGCAAGTTTTATATTAAGCCTACAACGAAAGCTATGATTTTCGCTGTGCGGCATTAATCATTGTTTGAGCAACCTGTGATAGTGGAACAATTTTTTGAGCTGCTCCACAGTCAATAGCTTCCTTAGGCATACCGTAAACAATACAAGATGCTTCATCTTGTGCTACAGTAAAGGCACCGTTTTCCCGCATATTGAGCATACCCTTTGCGCCGTCATTTCCCATACCGGTTAAAATCGCTCCGATTGCATTAGCACCAGCGTACTTCGCTACGGAGTTAAAGAGAACCTCGACGCTGGGTTTTTGATGGCAAACAGCAGGGCCATCCTTTATTTCGACGTAGTAATTCGCTCCTGAGCGTTTGAGGAGCATATGATACCCACCCGGCGCAATTAGAACACGTCCCGGAATAACCCGGTCTCCGTTCTCGGCCTCTTTGACAGTTACTTCACACTCACCGTTGAGTCGCTGTGCGAATGAAGTTGTAAAGTTGGCGGGCATATGTTGAACCACGACTGTTCCCGGGGCGTTGAGAGGTAAAGCAGGCAGTACAGCTGATAAAGCCTGGACGCCACCGGTCGATGCTCCGATTGCAAATATTTTGTTGGTAGTCTCAGCCATATGAAGCCGCTTGGGCGCTTTACTCTCAGCTCCTTGTTGTGTCACAGTACTCTTTTCGATGCGGGCCTTCGAAGCAGCATTTATTTTCTCAACAAGGTCGTTGCATGCTTCACCGACGCTGTAAGCGGGGCCGGGTTTGCTTATAACTTCCACTGCACCGGCTGAAAGTGCCTCCATAGCTGTCTTACCACCTTTCGGTGTCAGAGAGCTGAGAATAATAACGGGCATAGGATGAGATTTCATAAGTTGTCGTAAAAACGTAATCCCGTCCATTCTGGGCATCTCGACATCAAGCGTCAATACGTCCGGATTTAATGATATAATTTTATCACGTGCAACGAAGGGATCGGGCGCGGTTCCGACAACCTCGATATTACTGTGCTTACTTAATTGCTCGGTTAATATTTTACGTACAATAGCAGAGTCATCTACTATCAGAACTTTAATTTTCGTCCCAAGAGAAATTGCCATACTTTGTCTCCCTGTGAATAAAGATTAGCACGCCATAGTGTTTATTGCCGCACTGACCCAGTCTTTAAACTTCAGTAACATATCCGGACGCTCGTTTTCGTCAAGCTCCTCAAAAGCGAATTCGGCCTGATGGCAAAACTCGGACATTTGCTCGATGCCGACCATTGATGACTCGCCTTTGATTTTGTGTAGAATTCGCTTAATGATTGCGGAGTTTTCCTCACGATTGTTGTTTGCCTCGTACGATAGTGCTGCCTGCTCGAGTTCTTCGATCATTGAATTGGTCGATTCTATATAATCGGCTAATATATCCCCGATGTCGGCAGGAATTTCTATTTCATTTGGATCAGGTAGCTGGCCGTTGTTTCTTATTCCAGAAAAATCTTTATTTTCCATAGCTTCTCTCCATTGCACATGATTAGTTATTAATAGTTAACCTTGTGGCGATTAAATTGCCTTCGACATTTAATATGTTAATTTCGGGTTGACCTGTAAAATCATCCCATTTTGGTGAATCGTTACCGGTTTTAATAATCGGAACGGTAAGGTCGAACACATCTGCTGGCGAGGATGCAAGCATAGGTAGCAGTAATCCACAGGTAACGTTTGACAGCTCTTTGAGAGCATCGTAACAGGTTTCGTCATCAGCTTCCATCGTGGCACCTATGTTTTCAGCAAGGGTTTCGCAGAAATCACGGCCTGCAAGTATTTGAATTGTTCCGCTTGTTGGGCCGCTAAAGCTTATTTCCGCCAGTGCGATATTTTCAGGTGCACTTATTTCTTCTTCAAGAGGTATAATGGTTAAAAAGGCCATTGTTTCGAGTGCCTGTGTCAGCGAATCAGTTAGCATATTTTCTGTTTCAATCATTTTTCTATACTCCAACAGTTTTCGTTATAACTTCCTTAAAATCTTCCGGTGTAAAGGGCTTATGAAGATAAGCCTTTGCGCCGTCGGCCAAAAGACCTTCGATGCGCGTTGTGCTGGATTCGGTGGAGACTACGACCACCGGAATTGATTTCGTGGCTTCGTTGCCTCTCATATGGTATATCATTTCAATTCCACCCATCTCCGGCATATTCAAATCAGCAAGCACCAAGTCTATTTTAGTCTCTTCAAGAATCTTCAATGCTTCTGCTCCGTTTTCCGCCTCGATAATTTCATTGACATCCAGCTCAAGCATGTTAATGATTCGCTTGATTGCCTTGCGGGTTAAAGAAGAATCATCAACAACAAGTATATTCATAGCCATATTATGTCCCCCGTTAAAAACGATAAATTATGAATTTTTTGTTAATCATAAACTTTTCTCAAGTCCGCTGCTTCTGACTGTAACAGCTCCGGTCTCGATATTCATATACATATTACGGGCCGAAGAGCCGCCTACGTCCTCGGCATCGACGAACATGCCGTTTTGCCACAGTATTTTCTTAATAGCCAGATGATTGCGTTTGCCGATGTCGAATCCTTCCGGCCCACCCTGCATTGCTGCTCCGCCGGCAATCTTTACATCCATTCGTTTCTTTTTAACACCCATCTCCTCCATTTGACTTAGCATAATCTCCATGCCCGTATCGGCGAACATCAATGGGTTTTCTTTAGATCGAGTGGTGTCCGTTTTCGAACTTGGAAGCTGATAATGTAACATGCCCCCAACTTTTTCTACTGCATCGTACAGACATACTGCTATACAAGAACCTAACGAATATGTTGTCAAAACAACTTCCGGGTTGTTTGATACCTTCATGTCTGATATATCAACAGTTATCCTCGTTTTCGACATTTCGCCCCCTATGCTTTAGCGTAGATCGTCGGCTGGACATATTTGAATTTGTGCTGGATGCCCGTCAGGGATTCTGAATGACCGGTAAACAGAATACCCCCGGGAGCGAGCACATTCCAGAAGCGATTTACCAGACGCTCTTGTGTTGGTTTATCAAAGTATATCATTACATTACGGCAGAATATAAAGTCTATTCCCCCGCTTGGATTTATCGGCCATTCTCCCATTAAATTCAGATATTTAAATATTACGACGTCTCTGACTATTTTGCCAACCTCGAAGACCTTTTGTTTTTCTTGGACACTGGATAGTAAATATTTCTGCCTTTGCATCGGTGAAACCGGATCAACACGTTTTTTCTCATAGACACCTTCTCGAGCGGTCTCGAGTATTTTTGTCGAGATGTCCGTGCCTAACACTTTAACGTCCCATCGACCATGCCCATGAACCGCGTCAAGTAAAGTGATAGCAATCGAATAAGGTTCTTCTCCGGATGAGCAGCCGGCACTCCAGGCACGAATCTTAAATTGGTGTGTTTGTTCCTTTCGCTCCATTAGCGACGGTAGAAACTGTTTTTGCAGGAACTCGAAATGCTGTTTTTCACGGAAAAAACTTGTTACATTTGTGCTGAGCGAGTCAACAAGGATGGAAAATTCCTTTCCTGTCTTGTCTGCAAGAACATGTTTCATATAATCCTGGAATGTTTTGAATTGACCCTGACGGAGCCGCTTTGACAAGCGGGCGCGCACGAGTTCTTTTTTATCGTCGTTCAGGTTAATCCCACAGTGTTCATATACCAGCTTGCTGATTTGCTGGAAGTCTTTCTCTGATAAATTGAAAAATTTTGCTGTTGCTGTTTCCATTTATTATACCCTAAAACTTCTTTTATATCTGTTGTGCTAATTCTATAATACCTGCTATGTCTAAAATCAGGCTGACTCTGCCGTCTCCCATAATTGCTCCACCGGAAATGCCTGTTACTTTACCTAATCCCTCGCCAAGGCTTTTTATCACTACTTGTTGTTGACCTAACAGTTCATCCACAAGCAGGCAGCATTTTTGGCCGTTATCTTCTACGATAACCAATAGTGATTCGGTTGGGTCCTCGGTGCTCGGGACAACACCGAATAGCCTGTAAAGGCGAATTATCGGCATTAATTTGCCCTGAACCATAGCCATCTCGCCACGGTTATGTACTGATGATAGTGTGTCGGCGTTTGGCCTCAGACTCTGTGCTATGGAGTTTATTGGAATAATAAACCGGTTATTGCCTACTCTGATAATCTGGCCGTCGATTATTGCCAGGGTCAGTGGCATGCGTATTGTGAATATTGTACCTTTACCGGGTGTCGAATTAATGTCAATCCTGCCGTGCAGCGCCTCGACATTCTTTTTGACAACATCCATACCCACACCTCGGCCGGATACACTTGTTACTTTCTGAGCTGTTGAGAGGCCGGCATGAAAGATTAATTTTAATATTTCGTCGTCGTTTAGTTCCTGCTCGGGTGTAACAATGCCGTTATCGATGGCTTTTTTCAAAATATTTTCTTTGCTGAGGCCTTTACCATCGTCTTCGATTTCTATGACGATATTTCCCGCCTCATGAAATGCTCGAAGCTCGATTTGTCCTTTTGGATTCTTTCCGGCTTCTTTACGTTCTTCGACCGGCTCAATTCCATGGTCAATAGCATTACGAATCATATGCACAAGTGGGTCGGCTATCTTGTCGACCACTGTGCGGTCGAGTTCTGTTTCATCACCTCTCGTGATAAAGTTTATCTCCTTACCTGATTTACGTGAAAGGTCGCGAACCAGTCTGGCCATTTTCTGAAATACGCCGCCGATAGGAACCATTCGAATCGACATCGATAATTGCTGTAGTTCACGAATGATTTTATTTTGATGTGCAACTTTACGGCAGAGATTATGGTTGGTCATCTGTTTTGTGTTTACTTCTTCGCTAACCATCAGTTGGGCGACAACTAATTCTCCAACCATATTAACAAGGTTGTCAAGACGAGTAGTACTGACCTTTATTTTTTCATCACTGGTACGAGTCTGAGTTTGTGTGGTAATATCTTGTGTTTTCGGTTCCTCTTTTTTAGTTAAAATCTTGTCCAGTTTTTCGTCCTGTTTCTGAGCTTGTGGACTTTGAAGGGAAGTGGCAAGGTCTTGATCTTCCACGAGTTTTCTCAGTTTTTCTAATAACTGTGGCAGTTGTTTTTGTGGTGTTGGATCTGTACCGATTTTTACTGATTGCTCCAGGTCCGCAATCAGTTTTTTCATCATGTCGATTGATTCAAAAACTGCATCAATATTTTCACCGGCTAAACGCAGTTCACCCTTGCGTACAAGGTCGAGTAGGTTTTCTGCTGAGTGTGCAAGCTGACCTATGTCTGTTAGGTTCAGAAAAGCGGCCAAGCCTTTTATTGTGTGGAATCCCCGAAATATCTGGTTAATTACCTCTTTGTCCTCCGGCTTATTCTCAAGTTCCAGCAATCCTGCCTCAGCAGATTCAATATGTTCATCGGCTTCGGTGACAAAATCGAGAATGAATGCTGCATCTGTTTCGTCATCCGGTTTATTCTCGAGTTCAGGCAATTTCGCTTCGACATCTTCCTTCGCTTCGGATTCGGTTTCCTCCTCCTTTGCTTCGGCTTCGACCTCTTCCTTTACCTCAGCTTCGGCCTCTTCCTCTACCTCCGCTTCGGCCTCTTCCTCTACCTTTGCTTCGGCCTCTTCCTTTACTTCAGTTTCGGCTTCTTCCTCTACCTCAGCTTCGGCCTCTTCCTTTGCTTCAGCTTCGACGGGTTCCTGTGATGCAGTTTTAGTATCTGGAGATAAATTTGTTTCTGCTGACGTGGTTTCAGGCGAAGCGACTTCCTTGCTGATTTCATCGCCTAAACTTTGAAGTGTTTGTACTGCCTGTGATATTATTTCGACTGATTTAGCGGTGTCTTCAGCTTCTTTCTGGAATATTTCCTGCAGGGCATCGACTGCCTCCTGGGCGGTACCTTGGAACTGTTCGAGCATCTGGGCCGGACTGTCGCTTAGCTCGCTGATATTCTGCTTGATTTTATCGAGGATTTCCTGGAGGTTATCGAGTTCAGACACATCTCCTGCGCTTAGCGTTTTTATCGCAGAAGCTGCCTGTTCAATTAAACTTGTAAGTTTATCGGTCGTTTGCATCTTTATCTTTTGTACCGCCCCGGGAGTCTTGTGCTTTTACTACGTAGAGAGGAACCTATCTCAAAAACATAACGTATCATCCGAGAAATCCTTTCCTTATCCTTTCCGTTATCACCAAATCCGGTGAGATACCTCTAATTTTTTCGCCCCAGGAACCCGATATTATTGCTACGTCAGCATTTTCGTTACTATTTCGACATTTAAGTGTGGTTCATTTACTCAAAACTGACTAATATTCTCGGCTTTGTTTCATAAATTGACACAATCGTTATCTATGTTGTGGTTTCTGTCAGGACGGGTGTTTCCGCTGTTTTGCCGACAGTGGAAACATCCTCGCTTGTGTTCAAGAGTATCTGGAAGATGTCGAATGCCGTTAATAGCCCCGTGGTTTTGCCCTGCTCATCCACTACCGGTAAACAACGCCCTCCGAATCGACACATATTTTCCATTATCTTCGCCAATGGCGTATCCGGCTTTACCGTACGAACGGGCCTGCTCATTATCCATTTGATTCTAATCTGAAGTGTTGCATCATCCAGCGGCCTGTGCCATTTCGCAAAAATCGGTTTTAAGTATATACTTGTTGCCCCTGTGATATCGGACTTTGATACAATACCTTCAAGTGCTTCATTCTCACCTACCATTATATAACCAGTCTCGTGCTTCTGCATTTTTTTAAGCACTTGTTGTACGCTCTCGTCAGGGTTTGCCCAGACCATGTCTTTTTGCATAATATCTTTAGCGCATGCCGCTGAAGAAAGACCGATTGCAGTTTTTAATCGTTTAGTTTCTCCTGGAAGAGTAGCAGGCGACTGAGTCATCTCTTTTATTGTTTCGGAAACTTTACCTTGAGCAGGCTCTTCACCTTGTTCTGCCTCTGTATTTTCTTCAGCTTCTTCTTTAGCTTTCTTTTCTGCCTCTGCTTTTGCTTCGGCCTCTTCTTTAGCTTTCTTCTCAGCTTCTGCTTCTTCCTTGGCTTTCTTTTCTGCCTCTGCTTTTGCTTCAGCTTCTTCTTTAGCTTTCTTCTCAGCTTCTGCTTTGGCTGTCTCTTCGGCTCCGGTAAGAATTGATTCTGGGAAAATAGCTCCACAGGTGAAAGCGGGATATGAGCCGATTGTTATTTCGCAGGGGACAAACGTCAAATTTTCATCATTAGCAATTCCTGTTTTTTCTTTTTGGTCATCCCAGGATTCACCGACAAAAGTGTCGGTTTGCAGGAAGTGTTCATGGCCTTCTAATCCTTCACGAAAAATCCTGTCCCAGGATCCGATCAGCATATTGCAGGCTTCAGCTACAGTATCGCTTACTTCATTTGCTTCTTTGATAGTGCCGCTTTTGATGTTTTTCATGACTGCTTCCGGCCCGGCACATTTTTCTACTAATGAGGTCATCTCTGCCGGCATAGCGATTGCCCCGGCAAGTATAAATAATCCCTCCCGGCCAAATATTAGTTGAAAGTTTCCATCTAATGCGCCTTTGGCTTTGATGGTGGTAATGGCTGTAGGATTGTTAAAACGTTCTTTAAGACCATCCATAGTTTCAGCGACGGCCTCTTGTGTTTGACGTTTTATGCCCATGTTGAACATGGCGGCAAGGTCGTCGCAAGAAGCTTTGAATGCTTTAGAAGATAGTTCTAAAATATTAGCTCTGGTTGCTGTAGTTTTCTCCGTTTTTGTTTCCTTGGAATCAGCCTCTGCTCTCTCTTCAGCCTCGGCCTCGGCCTCTTCGACGCCTTCCGCTTCAGCTTTCTCTTCAGTCTCGGCTTCTCCGCCTTCTGCCTTAGCTTCTTTACCCTCCGCTTTTTCCTCAGTCTCGATTTCA
>JASFVS010000280.1:0-4359 GCA_050049715.1 Phycisphaerales bacterium | reverse complement strand
GTAAAAATGACAAAAAATCTTAAGGCTCTTATAGTTGGTGTCCGACATGCGGCCAACCGTGTTATCGAGCTCAGTCCTCATGTGCCTGAGGAGGCATCGGTTTTGTTGGAAAATATTGAAAATCCCTCTGCTCTGGCCGATTTTTTAGCCGCCAATCTCAGTATTGGAATTGCAGAGAAACAGCAATTGCTCGAAGAGCTTGACGCAACCAAACGACTTGAACGGATATCTGTTATTTTGGCTAATCAATTGGAAGTTCTTGAGCTAAGCCATAAGATTCAGGGTCGTGTCAGAGAATCGATAGATAAAAGCCAGCGTGAATACTATCTACAGGAACAGCTAAAAGCAATTCAGTCGGAGCTTGGCCAGAAAGACCTCAGAACAGATGAGCTCAAGCAAATCAGTCAAAATATTGCAAAAGCCAAAATGCCGAAAAAGGTTGAGCAGGAGGCCCTGCGTGAGTTAGACAGACTTAGTAAAATTCCACCGGCTTCACCGGAATACAGTGTTATTCGCACATATCTGGATTGGGTTTGCGAACTGCCCTGGTCGATTCAGACCAAAGAGCAGCTCGATATCAATAAGGCCGAGCGAATCCTTAACGCCGACCATTATAACCTTCGCAAGGTTAAAAAGCGTATCCTTGAATTCCTGGCTGTTCGTAAGTTGAATCCAAAGGGCAAAAGCCCCATACTTTGTTTCGTCGGTCCTCCCGGTGTAGGTAAAACATCGCTTGGCAAATCTATAGCCCGCGCTATGGGAAGAAAGTTTGTTCGAATATCCCTTGGCGGAATAAGGGATGAGGCTGACATCAGGGGGCACAGAAGGACTTATATCGGCGCCTTGCCAGGAAGAATATTGCAGGAATTACGGAAATGCAGCAGTAAAAATCCGGTCTTTATGCTCGACGAACTGGATAAGATTGGAAGCGATTTCAGAGGTGACCCGGCAAGTGCACTACTTGAAGTACTCGATCCCGAACAGAACATCGGCTTTACCGACCATTACCTCGACCAGCCCTTTAATTTATCTACTGTAATGTTCATCGGTACCGCAAACTATACCGAGCCTGTACCTCCGGCGCTGCGTGACAGAATGGAAATCATTGAATTGCCTGGCTATACCGAAACTGAAAAGTTGAACATCGCAAAGAAATATCTGGTCCGTCGCCAAATTAAAGAGCACGGTCTGAGTAAAAACATTTGCACGATAAAAGATGATGCCTTGCTTACTATAATTCGCGGCTATACTCGTGAGGCCGGGGTGCGAAACCTCGAAAGAAACATCGCGGCTATCTGTCGGTCTGTAGCTACGGAAATTGCAAAAGCTAAAAAAAGACGTGCAACCATTGGTAAAAAGGACCTTGCAAAAATCTTGGGCCCAGCTCAATATGAATCGGAACTGGCTTTGCGAACGGGAATTCCCGGTGTTGCCACTGCACTGGCATATACTCCTGTTGGTGGTGAACTACTTTTTATTGAGTCTGCCACAATGCCCGGCAAAGGCAATTTACAACTAACAGGTCAAATTGGCGATGTTATGAAGGAAAGTGCCCAGGCAGCATTTTCTATTGTTAAAGCGAACGCTGAAAAGTTAAACATTGATGCGGAAAGATTCAGCAAATTCGATTATCACATTCATGTTCCCGCCGGCGCAATTCCCAAAGATGGCCCGAGTGCCGGTGCCGCAATGTTCACATCTCTGGTCAGTCTGCTTTTGGGTAAACCCACCCGGCCGGATGTGGCAATGACGGGTGAAATAACTTTACGTGGTCTGGTTTTACCTATAGGTGGTTTGAAGGAGAAAATTTTAGCTGCCAAACAAGCCGGCATAAAAACCGTAATTCTCCCCGCCAGAAATAAAAAAGACATATCCGATGTCCCGAAAGAAGCCAGGAAAGGGCTGCAATTCGAATTCGTTAAAAATACGAATGAGGCTTTGAAAATCGCTTTGGGTACTGACTAAACAGTTGATATCGTTTTCTTGTGAGAAGAAGCATATTTAGCTGAGTTTTTCATTTGGGTGTTTGGATGTTAGTAAAAAGGCCCAGGCATATCTTCGTTGATTCGAATGCTATTTTTTCAAATGGAATCTCTATAGGATTTATGAATATCAGTTCTTCTATTTCAGTTCTGTCAACGTCGGTAGGGGGTGCTTGTATTCTGGAATAGAAGAACAAATCGCAGGTATGATAAAGAATACCCTTATATTCGTAAATATTTGGGAAGGAGCCGAAATATTTCGGTGTGCCAATATTTATTTTCAATTCTTCGTTTATTTCTCTTTTTACTGCTTCTTCTGCGTTTTCTTTAGGGTCCACGAATCCACCCGGCAAATCCAGTTTTCCTTTGCCCGGTTCATTGTTCCTTTTGATTAAGAGTATTTTCTGGTCATACTCGAGTACAGCAGCGACTGCTGTGGCGACATTTTGAAAAAAGGTAAATGAGCAATCTTTGCAAAAGTGCTTTTTAATATCATCGAAAAGTATGTTTTCCGACCGGCACGAAGGGCAATATTTGAATAATCTCATTTTTCTAATTCTCAATTTCTATTCGATTTACCACCTTAACGACATCTACCATTTCAGCTACATCGTGGACACGGGCGATAGAAGCGCCTGCCGCCACACATAAAGCCACCGTTGCAGCGGTTCCTAATATCCGTTCTGAAGGCTTTTCCTTACTTGTGAGTTGGCCGATAAAGCTTTTCCGGCTTGTCCCGACCAAAACGTGATAACCGGTAGCGACAAATTTTTTAATATTTCTTAAAAGTAAAAGGTTATGCTCTAATGTTTTGCCAAAGCCTATACCGGGGTCGATTAAAATCATGTTTCTTGCAATACCAAAATCTTCAGCTTTTTTCGCTCGATCCAAAAGGAATTCTAAGACCTCAGCAACAACGTCTTCGTATTCCGGCTCATTCTGCATTGTTGCCGGCGTACCCTGCATATGCATTAAAATGACCGGCACTTTATATTCAGCCGCCAATTCAGCCATCTGTTTATCGTTTAATGCAGTTATGTCATTTATCATGCTTGCTCCTGCATCCAACGCGGCTTTGGCGACCTGAACATTATAAGTATCGATACTAATTGGTATGTCATTTTTCTTATTGAGTGCCTGTATAACAGGAACCACGCGCTCTATTTGCTCATCGGCCGAAACAGATTCAGAACCGGGCCGAGTGGATTCACCCCCAATATCTATTATCGCAGCGCCATTGGCCGCCATTTGCAAACCATGCTCAACAGCATTGTTGGTATCGAAGAACTGGCCGCCGTCGCTGAAAGAATCCGGCGTAACATTCAAAATCCCCATCACAATACAGCCTTCCGAGAAGTCCAGTTTCCCTCTCGGCCATTCGATAGTATTTTCACTTTGCTTTTCCACTTCTTACTTCTGTAAATCCGATTCCCGTTAGTTTATCAGCGGTAGATTTGCATGGGCTTTCTAAAATTATTTGTGTATTTTGAAATTCTCTGCGGACGGGATAGTTTTTCCGCAGACTGTCAAAATATCTATCTCTTTGCTCTGGTGGATTTTCCAGTATTTGCCTTAGTTGCAAATCGTCTTTTCTAATATCATAAATCTCTCGTACGATGTTGAGCAACGCTTCCTGTTCATTGTTTGCGTTAGGTTTAATTTTCAACTGAGGGATGGCAGGTTCAGGCAGGAAATCCTCAATGTCATGCTTAGGCTCGATTCCAAAATATTCGCACGCCGCCTTATAAATCATAATCATCCCTGCAATCTTGCCGTCCAGGGAGTAGCCGGCGACATGGGGCGTGCCTATATCAACCATTTTTAAAAGTTCTATATCAATATTCGGCTCATTTTCCCAGACATCGAGTATGGTGGCCTTCAATTGTCCCGTTTGTATTGCTGTTTTCAGAGCTTTACTGTCCACAACACCGCCGCGGGAGGCATTAATGAATACGCAATTTTTTTTGAATGATTTAAAGAGATTTTCGTCAGCCAAATGATACGTTTTATCAATACCTTCGAGCGTTAAGGGTGTATGAAATGTTATGAAATCGCAATCGTATAGTTTTTGTATTGGAAGATATTTTGTTTCGCCGGTTTGTCTTTGTAAGGGTGGGTCGTTAAGATAAGTTTGCATTCCTAAAGCCGTACATTTTTTGGCAACCCTGCTTCCGACATTACCCACGCCTATAATGCCTATAGATTTACCTTCGAGGTTAATGTCATATTTTTGCGCTGTTTCGAGAAGACCGGCAATTACATACTCTGCCGCAGAGTTGGCATTGGACCCAGGCGCCGATGCAAAGCCGATATTATTCTGCTGGAGAAAGTCAATATCTATATGGTCAAAGCCGATTGTGGAGGTGGCTACAAAACG
>JASFVS010000281.1:0-4359 GCA_050049715.1 Phycisphaerales bacterium | reverse complement strand
GTCCTCCCCAAACAGTGTATGTGAGTGCGAGAATACCAATAAGCCAGACACCTTTCACTAAAGAAATGCCGAAAATTGTGCGAAGGGTCAGCCCTCCTGAATAAAGCACGGCTGTCAGCAAAACCGCTACGTAAATCACAACCGTAGTCAGTGCCATTATAGCCCGGGTCGCCGAGTTATAGCGATATTCCAGATATTCGGGCATAGTATAGATACCCGCTTTAAGAAAGCGAGGCAGCAAAGTGAAGGCAATTATCACAATGCCGATACTTCCGAAAAGCTGCCAGTTGCTTACCGCCAGCCCCACGCTTCCGGCACCCTGACCGGCCATGCCGACAAACTGTTCGGTCGAAATGTTAGCGGCTACAATTGAAATTCCAATCAGCCACCAGCGAAGACCGCGACCGGCCAGAAAATAGTCCTCGCTGTTCTTTTCTTTTCTGCTCTTAAAAAGACTTATCGCTATGACTACCGCGAAAAAAGTGACAAATATAATTATGTCCCAAGCATTAAGATTCATTTGTTACTTCCCGCTATCAATCCCAGGAGCAAAATAAAAACAGCTCGCCATCTACATCATGTATTTTTTGCATCCTTAATCGCTTTAAACATCGCCATAATGTTTTCGGTCGGGACGTTACTTTGAATATTATGGACACTGTTGAAAACAAATCCACCATTATTATTGAAAACATCGATTCGCTGACGCACCTCTTTATATACATCATCAGGTGTGCTGAAAGGCAGAGTCCGTTGCGTATCCACACCACCACCCCAGAATACAAGCTTATCGCCGAATTCTTTTTTCAGCCTGACGGGATCCATCTCAGCCGCCGAGCACTGTACCGGATTGAGAACATCAAATCCGGCGTCAATCATATCAGGAATGAGCTGATAAATAGAACCGCAGGAATGAATAAATACCTTCCAGTTCGTAAGCTCATGTATCTTATCATTGATTTGCTTCTGGAAAGGTTTATACAGGTCACGATAGGCCTGCGTCGAAATAAACGGCGCGCGCTGCGTGCCGAAGTCGGTCCCGCTTACAAATACCACCTGCACTTTGTCACCAAGTGCTTCGGCGAGTTTCTCTATATTTTTCAGACCAATCTCGCACTGCATCTCGAAAACCTTATAAACATAATCCTTTCTTATGGCGGTGGAGATATACCACTCTTCGACGTCCCTGATGCCTCTGGGATTTTTTAGCCATGGAGCCGGGACAAGCGCAATATCTCCGAACGCAACGCCGGGAATCGTTAAATAAATACCATAATCCGTTTTGTCGTAACAGTAATCCACCTCCCTACGAAAGTATTCGATATCCTCCTCCGAAAACAATCCGAACTCCTCACAATTGTAAGCCGGGTCGAGCCTGCTCTCATCGACAGGCTCCTGCCTTGGTACCGAATCCCAGAAATATCCGTTCTTCGGCATCTTCGCGCACGGCGGAGCCGTCGTGTCACCCTCAGGGTACATAAATAAATCGCCGTTTTCATCTACCGTATAATTGAACTTTTCCGGCACAAGGGCGGGCGTGCCGTCGAACAATTCGAAAGGTTTCCAGCCCTCATTTCCAAAGCCGAACATATTCTTAGGCGAATCAACACCTACCACATCCAGCTCAAGGGCCTGACGCAGCTCCTCGTCAATCTCCCCCAGCATTTGATATGGCTCGGTAATTTTAACCCTGTAGCTGCCGTCGTTTCCCAAAATGGCCTGATGCAGCCGATATACGGCGCCTGCGCCTATGCCGGTCTGGCCGCCTGCGCCAAAATCAACGCACAGGCGGTCGGTCGGTTGATGGTTTAATACCGCTCGTAGTCTTTCTCTGGAGTTCATAGTGTGCGGTTCAATAACTCTGCTTATTCTAAAGGCGCTTTACAATGAGTTTCGGCAAATTCGACACCACGACGCAGTGCTTCGATATTTACCGGCAATGTGTTATGGTATCGGCTGGCAAGAACTTCGGGCAGGGCTTCTGACGCCGTATCAATGGTCAGGTGTCCGCGCTTCTGCAGGTATGTCCCTAAAGCAACCATATTAGCGCTCTTCTGACTTCCTAATTCTACAGCCAGCTCATCGGCAGGCACAGAAATAATCTCAATCGAATCATCCAGCTTAGGCTCCGTATCAATCAGGGAACTGTTCATTATTAACAGGCCGCCGCTTTTAAGACGGGAGCCGAACTTATTCAGTGAGGCCTTGTTCATAACAATCAATGAATCGGGCGTGCCGACAACGGGACAGGCGATTTCTTCATCTGCAATCACCACCATGCAATTAGCAGTACCACCTCTAACTTCGGCCCCGTAGGAAGGCATATAAGTCACTTCTCTGCCGGCCTTCATCGCCGTCTGGGCCAAAAGCTTACCGGTCAGCATAATTCCCTGCCCGCCAAAACCGGCAATTACAACCTCTTCGTAAAAACCATTCGCAGTCATTCTCAACCCTTCAACCGCCCCAGCGGGAAAACCTTCGTCATCTGGTTCTCTATCCATTCCATCGCCTTGGCCGGCGTCATTCGCCAGTACGTCGGACAGGGACTAAGCATCTCAACAAGCGACAAACCTTCAGCGCCTTCGACCTGCAGCTCGAAAGCATGTTTGAGCGCCTTTTTGCTCTTGCGGACATTAGCCGCATTATGCAGGGAACAACGCTCGACATAAATCACTCCGGGCAACACAGCTAAAAGTTCGGAAACCTGAAGCGGATACCCCTCATTAACGGCCGAGCGCCCCTTAGG
The DNA here is from genome assembly GCA_050049715.1 of Phycisphaerales bacterium. Lineage (GTDB taxonomy): Bacteria > Planctomycetota > Phycisphaerae > Sedimentisphaerales > Anaerobacaceae > NIOZ-UU13. The sequence goes on along the minus strand of JASFVS010000281.1, from coordinate 1,613 downwards.
CGTTGTTGCTGTCACCTGGTCAATCATCGTTGTCGGAGCCATCTGTCCGCCGGTCATTCCATAGACGGCGTTATTAATAAATATTACGGTTATCTGCTCGCCTCTGTGCCCGGCGTGTAAAATCTCACCGGCACCTATACTCGCAAGGTCGCCGTCGCCCTGATAGGAGAAGATTATTTTATCGGGATTGGTCCTCTTCATACCTGTGGCCACAGCCGGCGCCCTTCCGTGCGCGACCTCAATCATATCAACATCGATATAATCATACTCCAGCACCGCGCATCCCACCGGAGCTATGCCGATAGTACGGTCATGTACATCCAGCTCATCGATTGTCTCAGCTAAGATCCGATGGGCAATGCCGTGTCCGCACCCGGGACAGTAATGGGTCGGACAATCTTTAAGCGTCGGAGTTCGTTTAAATACCGTCTTCATTTATTGTTCCCAGCGTTAATTGTTTAATTTGATCCAGAATCTCGTCAACGGTAGGCACGCCACCACCGGGCCGGCCGTAAAATACCACCGGAGACTTACCGGCAACAGCCAGCTTCACATCTTCGACCATCTGGCCCAGACTCATCTCGACAGTCAGGAAAATACGAAACTCGTCAGCGGCTTTGCTGATAATCTCTGTTGGGAACGGCCAAAGAGTAACCGGACGTATCCAGCCGACCTTAATTCCTTCTTCCCTTGCTCTGGTTACCGCACCGCGGACAATCCTTGCCGCAACGCCGTATGCAACTACTATTATTTCGGCATCGTCAATTTCGTATTGCTCGCAAATCACCTCATTCTTTTCTATCTGATCGTATTTTGCTTGTAATTTAAAGTTCAACTCTTCCAGCACCCCTTCTCCGAGCCACAGCGAGCGAACGATGTTTTGCTTTCTGCCTTTTGCACCCGTTAAGGCCCAATCTTTCGGCGGCAGCTCAGGCCTTGGCTTTCTTTCCAACACTACTGGTTCCATCATTTGGCCCAGGATACCATCCGCCAGAACCATAACAGTCATTCTATATTTATCGGCCAAATCAAACGCTAAAGGCATACAATCGACAAGTTCCTGAACGCCCGACGGCGCAAGAACGACAGTTCTGTAATCGCCGTGTCCACCGCCGCGAGTCGCCTGGAAATAATCACCCTGCGACGGTGCGATGTTACCTAAGCCCGGGCCGCCCCGCATTACATTTACGACCACCGCCGGCAGCTCAGCACCGGCCAGATAGCTTATTCCCTCCTGCATCAGACTGATACCCGGACTGGACGAACTCGTCATAGTCCTTTTGCCGGTGGCCGAGGCCCCGAACACCATATTAATCGCGGCCAGCTCACTTTCGCTCTGTACGAAGACGCGGCCTTCCTCCGGCATTCTTTTGGCCATATAGGCGGGAACTTCGTTTTGCGGCGTAATCGGGTATCCGAAATAGGCATCGCAACCGGCAAGTATGGCCGCCTCGGCAAGGGCCTCATTGCCGCACATTAGAACCCGTTCGCATGACCTGTCAGAGATTCCTTGTTCGGTCATATTTGTCCCTTCTCATCTAACCAAACGGGCCCTACACCTTACCCTTAATCACGTTTGGCTTGCTTTTGTTGGTCGGCTCGACGATTATCTC
>JASFVS010000352.1:0-3333 GCA_050049715.1 Phycisphaerales bacterium | reverse complement strand
ACCCAGTGTCCGGTATCATAATACAACCTGGTGCGATACTGTTGAATGTTATTCGGTCTCTGACCAATTCTTTCTGCGTTGCGAGATTCTTCATAAGAGCGGTTTGTGCGGTCTTTGCCATATTAAACCACGGCCTGCCTCCGCCTTCTTTTCCATAAGTGGAAGTTATAGTAACCACCCGTCCCCATTTTTGTTTGCGCATATATGGAATGGCCTTTATAGTAAATCGAATCGCCGCCAAAGCGTTTTTGTTATAAACATCCAGCCATACATCTTCGGATGTTTCTTCAACTTTATCACTACCCCATCGGCCTCCGCCACCTATGTTATTTATGAGGATATGAATAGTTCCCCAGGAATCTATAACTGTATCCATTACTCGTTCAATATCTGCCAAGCTTGTTACATCAGCGGATACACCTATGGCGGCAACGGCTTTGGCCTCTATCTCGCGCATAGTCTTTTCTACTTTTTCTTCGTTGCGTGCGCAGATTGCGACATTGCAGCCTTCGTCAGCAAGTGCGAGGGCTATGGCACGCCCGATTCCGCGGCTGCCACCGGTTACAATTGCGAATTTGTCTTTAATTCCTAAATCCATTAGTTCAATTCAAAGCCGAACAGGTTCGCTCAGTCCGTTTTGTCTGGTTTCCAAATAATCAAGTTATATCCTTCCATAAAGAGACTTCCGAAAAACAGTCTTTTAATTTTAATTATCTCGATTTTACCTTGGTCTCGTAATTGTTGGAGACGAGGCAGAAAGCCTTGGGTGTATCCCCTTTTTCGGTGAAACTTTACTGCCAGGTAGTCAACAAGATTATCCTCATCGTACAATTCAATTGTTGGCTCGACGTGGATGCATAGTGCAGGCGAGCGTTTTAATAGAAATTGCAGGAAAGCTTCAAAATCACCGGCTAATTGCTCTATAGCCCCATTTGTCAAAATCGCGCTATTGTCCGCTATTTTGAGGTTCTCATCGGGCAACCTCATATCAAAAGTATGTCCTGTCAGATTCCAGCAGCAAACCTGGCCTAATTTGTTTACTAAGTCTCGTGAAGAAGGGACAAAATCCAAACCATATAATCTTTTTTCAGGGAATAACTTACCTAATACCGTCAGGTTAAAACCTGTTCCACAACCAAAATCATAGATGGCATCAAAGTCTTTCAGGTATTTTTTGAAAATCCAAAGCCTGAAAACAGAAAAATAATCAAGTTCAAAATTGGGATCTGCAGGAATTGCATAATTCTGATTCAACCTTATGATTTGACTGGGTCTGATAAACTTAGGAACCAATTTATTCAAATCATAATCACTATCAATAAATTCCTTAAGGTTTTCGGCCCAGCCCTTCTCCCAAACATCCGACCTTTCTTTCGCTCCAACGATTTGTTGGTCAGAATCTATCTTTTTGAGAACGTCTAATATAATATTATCATGTTCCTTACCTTCGGGGATCCTATATCTGAAATCAGACTCAGCGATAAGCTTTCTGCAATCATCGTCGATATCATCTATAGTTGTTCCGAATGAACTTGCAAAATCTTCCAGTGTCAACTCGTTATACATATCTTCTCTTAATTCTTTTGGGAGTTGAATAGACTTTATTTGCATAGTATCGTTCCTGGATTATTACCAGTTTAAGATTTGTTCGGTAATACCTTCTGTATCTAAACCATAAAAAGAATGCATCCAATCTCTGTTACCATATCCTGGACAGGTTCTCTCTGAAATGCCTATTCGTTTTAACGGCAAAGCTACACCTTTATCTGTTAATATTTCAATGATAATACTGCCAATTCCTCCTGCAACATAGTGTTCCTCTAAAGTCACAATTTTTTTTGACTGACTAATAACATCTAAAAGCATCTCTGCGTTTATTGGTTTTATTCTGTATAGATCCACAACTGCCGCTTCAATAGAATGTTTGGAAAGCTCTTCTGCTACTTTCAGCGCCCTGTGTGTCATCAGGCCTGTCGATACAATACAGAGGTCAGAGCCGGGTTTAAGAAGAGATAATCCCGAAGAAAAATCGGTAGCGTTATCATAAATTGTTGGTATCCGGCCTTTATCAAGGCGAACATATGCGGGACTGCAAAGCTCATAAGCTATACGCACAGAAGCAGAAGCTGCTATGGGGTCAGAGGGATTGAATATAGTTATCTCAGGTAAAGCGCGCATAACAGACACGTCACAAACAGCGTGGTGGCTAGGCCCATCATTGCTGAAAGACAATCCGGCACCAATGCCAATGATTGTAACTGGCAGATTCATACTGCATATATTGACCTTGATATGCTCATAACAGCGCAGTGTAATAAAAGGTATTATGGAACAGATAAAAACTCTTTTGTTACTAAGTGCCAAACCGGCAGCAACAGCCACCATATTCTGTTCGGCGACACCTACGTTAACAAACTGTTCAGGCAAATCCTTCTTATATTTTTTGATACTGAAGGTATCTGCATCTGCAGTTATGAAAATCAAGCTTTTATCCTTTGCCGCAATATCATAAATACGGTCAAAAAGAGCGTCTCTGATATCAATATCATCAAGTGTCTGCATACTTTCAAATTCCATTGTCCAGTTCTCTCTTTGCCAGTTCCAATTGCTCTGTGGACGGAACGGAATGATGCCATTTTACGCCGTTTTCCATAAATGACACTCCTTTACCTTTGATTGTGTTCGCGATGACCATTAGCGGGTTTTGAAGTTTGTCCAAGTCGTTGAAGACGCTCAGTATGTTCTCAAAGCAATGCCCATTTATCGTAATGCATTCCCAGCCAGATGCTTTTATCATCCGCTCTAATCTGTCCGACTGCTCATCGTCAATTGTTTCTATGACGGACAATCTGTTGTGGTCGATGATGCCGATAAGGTTATTTAATCTGTATTTAGCGGCAAACATTATCGATTCCCAGATAGAACCCTCTGCACATTCGCCATCACCAACAAGGCAAAATGTCCTGTATCTCTTTTTATCCATTTTAGCTGCTAAGGCCATACCTGCTCCTATGCCCAGTGCGTGGCCCAGCGAGCCGGAGTTGTATTCCACGCCGGGAGTATCGATATTCAGTTGCCCGCTTAAACTGCTGCCGTTGTTTCCGTATTCCTGTAATCTGGAAATATCAAAAAACCCCAAATCAACCCATATATTATACAAAGCTAGGCAGGCATGGCCCTTGCCTATAACTAACCTGTCACGTTCTTGCCATCTTGGATTATGAGGATCTAACCTCAGTACATTGCCATAGTAAAGAGCAACGAATATATCGACGCAGGAGAAAGTTCCACCAATGTGGCAATGTACTGAGGTTAGATCCTCATAATCCAAGA
>JASFVS010000279.1:0-4395 GCA_050049715.1 Phycisphaerales bacterium | reverse complement strand
TTTAACAGAACTAATTATTTTTTGTCTCCTTCCTTATCTGTTTACATTTATTAGGTACACTCCACCATAGAACCCCAGAGAGGACAGAAGCACGAAAACCATCCTTTTTAATTATAGCATAAATCACCGGCCAACTCAAGGTTGAAAACAGCTATGTCCCGAAAGACAGAGTTGGTCCCAAAAAACTCAATTAATAACACTAAGAAACGAGAAAGGCCTTTTAAACAAGAAGAAGCCTATCGTTCTATATATTCTACGTAAATCGAGAACTGATGTTGATGGATTATTTTAAAACGTTCACGTTGCTCTGTTAAAGCTATTTTGCACCACTACAGTTGCGGCGGCCAGATGCGGTAATTACCGCTGCAATTAAGCATAGCAAACAGATACAACATACCATCATAGTAACGGTATCGTCCAGAGGGGATAGACAGATTCCACAACTCTTCGACAAACTGTTTCGAACGAGAATGGGTTGACGCAAGACTGGCTACAGCATTCATTGCCACCAAACCGGCCGAATGGTCAGTGCCGGTAGGATTGCCATCGAGTGTGAACTGATTACTGTAATCAGATATGCCCTGGGATTTGAAAAACGCCTGCAGGCGGTCGCTTAATTCTTTTTGCCTTACATCTTTGGCCCACCAGGCCCAATCCATAGCCCAGTTCATGGCAGTACGCCAGGCATCAAAGTTAAAGTTGGCAGACCGGCTATTAAAACGACCGGCCCGTGGTGTACCGTCGAAGTTGGCATAATCCGGAGACAAACCCGTAGCCGGGTGTGTTGTACGATGAAAGAATTCACGACTTGCACAGGCGGCCTGCGCCCAGAAGGACCTGTCGGACTCAGGCCCCCATAATGCCCATAACTCATAAAACGCAGGCAGATGATAAGAAGGGTCGGTGTAACCATTGTTTCTAACATCAGGAGAGAAACGAACCATCTTATGTTCTGCATTGAAGAGATTCCCGGCTGTTACGGGACGTCTGCCCGCTCGGCCTGCGATTATCTTCCGATTTTTCACGTCGTCCAGAATCTTATCCGCCTGGGCCTTGTAATTATAGATGCCTGTACCATTGCCCCAGCGCCCCGCAGCAAAGTAAAGCGCCATTGCAAAATACTCCTCACCATCCGGCGCAGGCATTTCGTCGTTTGGCGTCCCATCAGTCTTCAATGACCAGGAAAAATAACCATAGGCGGGATGGTCTGGTTTATCGTGATACATATACGCTTTTGCCCAGTTCCAAAGGGCATCGAACTCGGTCTTTTTGTCCAGCTGTACCGCTATCATCATACCGTAAGACATACCTTCGGAACGCACATCGTTGTTGTGGATGTCACAGATGTAAGCAAGCGCCCCTTTATCGTTGGTCCCTGCAGAATAATAAACCGTCTGATTGTTCGGGTCGCCGTGGAATAATTGTCGGAAGGCGTTATTGATTTTCGCGGTTATTTCCTGAGCGGAGTGCCCGTTTTCAGCGAACAGATTACGATAGTTCCCGGTGGAAAAAGCACCCTTGGCACTATTATAAAAACTTTCAGGCGGGCCAAGATAGCTTGGTTTAAGGCCGCCTGTATCCACAACGAGTTTCTGCAGGACTATTCCGGGGTCCACCATCCAAAACTTTAAAACATGCTCACCCGGCTTTTCGATTGTATGTTCAGAAGTCATAACTTTAATATTCTCACCGACCGCCTTGTTCCAGGTTGGAGGATATTTCCAGTCAGGGATTGTGTCCTTCTCATGAATGTTGATTATTTGCGGCTTTTCATCATTGAATGAAACAGCGTACCGCAATCCCTGAGTGGCATGATAGTTTTGGGTTGGGCTTAGATACACCTTGACTTCAACTTTGCCGCTACTGAAAAGATGCATAGTATATTCCAGCCGAGGGCTGTTTCCCTGTGGTGTCTGGCTCTTTGCTGTTACCGGCATAGGCGTTATGCCGGAAAGTGTTCGACCTAAATTCGGGATACGCAGCCATTGGACCGAATCTGTATTAATTGCTTTAGTATAATGTTCAGCTTCTATTGAAACGTAACCGTTACTTTCCATAAAACCTTTTACCTTACTGCGTCCCGGAGAAACAGGATTTTTAACGACTGCCTGAACAATTACGCTGTTTCCATCCGGTCCGGTTACCGTAATCGGAACGCGCTGTGTACCATTCGGCACCCGCTGCCAGTCTACACTTATCCATACCCGCTGTTCCTTATGAACTTTACCCTGGTTAGGCGTGGCTATTAGCCACGATTTACCTGACTCAATTTCGTAATCGAAAGGCATCTGTCCACGATTAAAAACCTCAATATAATATTTCTGTCGATTATAGGGGTCAAATTCAGGTAAGACTGCTTCGCTTTCTTCCATCGGCCACCAGCTATCCGAACCTTCAATTGAAACACCCATATCCGCTCCGGCAGGCAGCTCAATTTTTTCCACTTCTGGTAAAACATCTTTTTCGGGCTGCTGCCAGTATGTGTAACTTATGTGCGTTTGGTCCATCATATGGTTCCATTTACCGTTGGACATAATTTTATTGTAATAGTGAGAAATCTTAGCATCTTTGTTAAACAACTCTTCAACTTTGTTAGCCAAATCATTAGTAGCGGCACGTCCCTGTTTAGCATAGAGGTGATTTTTTCCAACAGTAATATGAAGTTCGTTTAAGTTGGCACAGGCTATCACAGGATGCAGAACAAGCTGATAATAGGCATCCTTATATTCGGAAGGCATCAGCTTGCTAATCCTTTCTGCTTTTTCCGCCAGTTTATTATAATCGGCCACAACCGTTTCCGCTTCACGGTAATTCACGAGGCTGTAGGTATCCGGAGCAAGCATCTCAGGCTTGCGGCGGCTGTTGTATTTAGTATATTCCGAGAGGATAGAGGCAATATCAGCTGCGTGTTTGGCTCCGAACTGCTGCTGCGCCCACAGCCGGGTATATTCGGGCAAACGTCCGGCCGGCCATTTATCAGGATTCCATCCGTAATCCAGGAAAAAACTGATAGGAAATTCCATCGGTTTGAGGTCACCTACGTTCACGAGCCACATTCTATCCACACCGAAACGATAGCACAGGTGCATCTGCTCCCACACGCGGGCTATGGGGTTTGTATTAAGCCATTTATAATTTCTGGGGCCGCCTACGAAGTCAAAATGATAATACATTCCATATCCTCCGGAGCGCGGAGGGTCGCCAGGTTTCGGCAACCTGCGGACATTGCCCCAGTTATCATCGCACAATAACAAGGTAACATCTTCCGGCACTCGCATGCCTTTATCATAGTAATCCTGTACTTCCTTATATAACGCCCATAACTGTGGGATACTTGTTACGTCCTTGCCCGTAACTTCAGCGATGATTTCTCGCTGGTCGGCCACGATTTTCTCCAACAATGCTATATTCGTGTCCGGGCTCATTGCCATATCACCATCGCCGCGCATGGCAAGGGTGACAATACTTTCGCGGGAGCCCATTCGCTCAATTCCTTCCGTCCAGAACTGTCGCAGTTTTTCTGCATTGGTCTCGTAATTCCATGCACCTCCCCTGTTTTGCCTCCATTCAGCATGTGCACGCATCATTGGCTCATGATGTGTTGTGCCCATTACTATGCCGTATTCATCGGCTAATTTCGGATTTAAGGGGTCATCACTATTGAAGCTCGCCCACCACATAGCGGGCCAAAGATAATTGCCTTTCAGCCGCAGGATAAGTTCGAACACTTTGACATAAAACTTATGGGTAAATCCGCCGTAGTTTTCTACCGCCCAGCGGCCTAAGGCCGGTTCTTCATCATTTAGAAAAATTCCTCTGTATTTCACAGCAGGAGGACCTAGTACATATTTACCCGGCTTTACAAAAAGTGTATCCCTGTGTTTTACAGGTACATCCGCCCACCAATACCATGGCGAGACTCCGATTTGCTCGGACAGGTCATAGATACCATAGATGGTTCCTCTTTTATCACTCCCAGCGATAATCAACGCGCTTTCAACGCCGGGCAGAGGATCCTTTACAACCTGAATGAGAAAAGATTCCCACTTGCCGTTAATTTGTGTAATATCTATTCTTCCATTTTGGATTAATCGGTCGATGATTTGGCTTTTGCCGACAGTGCCTATGATGACCATATCATTTTCAAGGTCAGTTTCTTCATTTATTATCTTCGGCTTATGATTCGTAACGCGAGCAATATCGGCCTGCAAATCTTTAACGGCACGGACAACACCGATATGGTCTTTCGAATCAACATAAAGAGATGCAACATCTTCTTTTTGTGCAAGACGGAAACCTCCTCGGCTGCGAGCGAAATCAATATATCGAGCTTGGCCTATGGCAAAACACCTGGAAGAAAGGGTAAAAAGAAAAAGGAAAATGACTATAAACACC
>JASFVS010000041.1:0-13898 GCA_050049715.1 Phycisphaerales bacterium | reverse complement strand
ATGGCAATTACAACGTAATGATGGATTTGACTGAAGATATATTCGGGCTTTGTATAGAAAAATACTGCGAAGGAACAAAAGTTCAATTCGGAGATTTAATGATAGACTTTACCCGGCCCTGGCGGCGCGCCAAATACACAGACCTGTTGAAAGAGTACAGCGGCTGTGATATTAACGACATCGAGTCCGTAAGAACCAAAGCAAGGCAGCTCGAATTAGATGAAGTGGATATGGATGATATCGTTGTTATAAACGAAGTGTTTGAAGCGACTGTCGAGAATAACCTAATCAATCCGACATTCGTAATAGATTATCCGGCAGCGCTGTGTCCGTTAGCCAAGCGTAATAAGGAAAATCCCGAATACGCTGAACGGTTCGAGTTGTTCATCGCACGGATGGAGCTGGCCAATGCTTATACGGAGCTGAACGACCCCGCCGAACAATATGAGAATTTCCTTCACCAGCTTAAGGGGCAGGAAGAATCGCTAACGAAAATGGACTATGACTATGTAACGGCGCTGAAGTATGGTATGCCGCCGGCCGGTGGGCTGGGCATCGGAATCGACAGGCTGGTTATGGTATTAACCGGTGCCGCGAGCATTCGAGACGTCGTGCTGTTTCCGCTTCTAAGGCACAAATCACCTGACAGTATCGGCGGATAGCGGAGGTATTATGGATTCCCGCTCATGCGAGAACAACAATGCTGAATTACAAACTAAACTCCACGCAATTTTGGTGCTGAGATGTTGAAACTCTTTTTATGCTTACGATATCTACGCAAGAAAAGAATCGTCTTTCTGAGTATTGCCGCGGTCGCACTCTCCGTTTCATTACTGATTGTCGTCTCCAGCCTGTTTACCGGCTTTATCGATGCATTCGAGAAAGCCGCCGTCGAGGCAATAGGCGACGTGGTCATATTTCCGCCGATTAAGTTCGCAAAATACCAAACACTCCTCGAGCAGTTAGAGCAGACAGAAACGGTCGAGGCGGCGACTGCAATGCTGTCTAATCAGGGCCTGCTGCATCTGGGCAAAGGCAACGTTCGCGCGGTGGATATTTGGGGGATTGAGCCTGTGCGACGAGCAAAGGTAACGGGCTTCGACCGGTTTTTACTCAATCAAAAAGACTTGCAGGGTAAAATATCCCTGAAAACAAACGTACCAAAGGGAAAAATCGGAGGATTTGTTGGAATTGGCCTCCTTGCCGAACCAGATGAAAAGACCGACCAGTATGACCTTGACGCAGTCAAAGAAATGTTCGGCCAGCAAGTTATCCTTACAACCGGCACTGTCACAGAAACAGCCGGAGATGACAGCGCCAGTCCGGAAGTGAAAAGAAAAGTGGTGCCTTTCACAATTGTTGATGCCGTTGAAACAGGAGTTTATCAATTCGATAAAGCTTGTGTCTATCTGGCGATAGAAGAACTGCAAAAAGCAATATTCTCGAACGAAGACCTGCCGGTCGCCGCTCAGATTCAAATCAAACTCGCAGATAGCGTCGATACCGATACTGCATTAGCAGTAATTCGCGGAGTGTGGCAGAACTTCATCAAAGAGCATCTGGAAGCAAATCCATACTTATTAAAATACACAAATATCGAAACGGCCGAACAGTTGCAAAGCCGATATGTAGCCGCTTATCAAAAGCAAATGGGAGTTTTATTGTTGATATTCGGCATCGTAAGCCTCGGTGTGATTTTGCTGGTGTTCTGCATATTTTATATGATAGTCAGGCTTAAACAAAAAGATATCGCGATAGTTAAAAGCTGTGGAACCACGGGCAGCGCCGTTGCATGTATTTTCATGGCCTTCGGTACTTGTGTAGGAACGGCAGGCTCACTTCTCGGAGTTATACTCGGATATGCAGTTACCAAAAACATCAACGCGATAGAGGACTGTATAAGTATAATTTTTAGAATGAAGCTGTGGAACAGCAGCGTTTATTTTTTTACCAAGATACCCAACGACGTCGACTGGATATCGACTCTGCCTATTGTGCTGATTGCCATTATTGCCGCGGCTATCGGGGCCCTGATACCGGCTATAATCGCAGCAAGAACAAAACCGGTCGAGATTCTAAGATACGAATAAAACCTAAATCATAAAATGAAATGCGTAAAACCAAAATTTCAAACTCATAATTTGGATATCGACTCTTAGATTTTAGTCTTATGTACAAAGTTATTCTTGCACTCAGGTTTTTGCTTAAACGGCGCATAACATATTTTGCAGTGCTTTCAGTGGCGCTATGTGTTTTTATCGTCGTTGTTGTAATGACCGTAATGACAGGTCTGGTCAATACTTTCAAGGACAAGAACCACCGCTTTGTGGGAGATTGCATAGTCGGAACCGAATCATTGGTAGGTTTTGCATATTACGAGGATTTTGTTGACATTCTGGAACAACAAAATGATTTTGTCCTGGCCGTCTCGCCAGTGATTAAAAATTATGCCCTGATAAATATCAGAAAAACAGAACATAACTTCGCCCTTGAGCTGCTCGGTATCGACCCTGTTAAGCACAGCCTTGTAACAAATTTTGCAGAAACAATATATTATCATAAAGGCGATGTTTCCAAAGTATTCCAGCCCGCCTACGACCCCAACCTCGCGGGGTGCGTCTTAGGAATCGACCGCGCCCTTAAGCGCGATTCAAGTGGCAGTTATTCCCATCACTCAGGCGCCGCCCAGACCGATTATTCGATAAGCTGCTTTCCTCTGACTTCAAGAGGCGCTTTATCAAAAGCCAGCACCGGCCTGGTGAAGACAAAAACATTCTACTTTTGCGATACATCACAAAGCGGCCTGGCTCATGTAGATTACTCGACAATTTACATGCCTTTCGAGTGGGCCCAGCGGCTTTGTGGTATGGACGGAGCCACAAAAAGAATCAGTGCAATTTACATCAAATTCAAACCGAATGTCAAACTCCAGGAAGGCTGTGAAAAAGTTGCGTCGCTGTGGGACAAATACAAAAAAGAAAAGGCGAACGAAACACAGGCATATCTGCTGGACACGGTCAACGTACAAAGCTGGAGGATTTACAGACGCTCGTTAATCGCACCGATGGAGCAGGAACAGGCGCTGATGAGTGTTATGTTCGCCTTTGTGGGAATCACGACTGTTTTCATCGTTTTTGTCACGTTCTATATGATTATCAGCCATAAGAGTAAAGACATAGGAACATTGAAAAGCATAGGCGCTTCGAATTTAGACATCTTCGAATTATTTTCCGGCTTCGCATTTTTAGTGGGCTTTGTAGGCTCCGCCACAGGTATATTCGGCGGGTGGTTATTTTTACAGAAAATAAATCAAATAGAGCACTGGCTGTTCGAGCATTTTCAGTTTCAACTGTGGGACAGGACAATTTACGCGATAGGGGATATACCAAACGAAATGAATCCAAAAGTACTTGGGGTAATCGCCATTTCGGCAATTATCGCCTGCTTTGTCGGAGCGTTTTTACCGAGCCGACAAGCGGCAAAATCGGCCCCGGTAGAAATTTTACAGGTGAACCAGCTCTAATTGACAAAAAATAAACAGCTTTATAATCTTTCCTTTAAAGCGGATTAACTATTGATTATTATGGAGTGTTTCGTAATTGTAAATAAAACTTTGTAAGGACAGTACCAACAATTACATGGATAAAGACGATTACATATTAAAGGCCGAAGGACTTTATAAATCTTATCGGATGGGTACAGCCAACGTTAAAGTGCTCAAAGGCGCCAACTTGGCCGTCGAGAAGGGCGAATTCGTAGCAATAATCGGGGCCTCAGGCAGCGGCAAAAGTACGCTTTTGCATATATTAGGCGCACTGGACAAACCGGACAAAGGGGTCGTTAAGTTCGAGGGTCGTGACCTGGGCTGCCATAGCAGCGAAGAGATGAATAGATTCCGCAATAAAATGGTCGGATTTGTATTTCAGTTTTATCATCTATTGGACGAATTAAGTGTGCTGGAAAACGTTTTCCTGCCGGAAATGGCCGGCACAAGCATATTAGGGTGGTTCGGATGCCGCAAAAGGGCTAAAAACCGAGCCAGAGAGCTGCTTGAGCAGCTTGGATTGTCTGAACGCAGTAAGCATAAGCCGTATCAGCTATCCGGCGGAGAAAGACAAAGAGTAGCTATTGGCAGGGCGCTGATGAATGAGCCGCGGCTGCTTTTGGCGGACGAGCCAACAGGAAACCTTGACTCTGCGACTGGAAATGGTATCTTAGATGTTCTCGAAGGATTGAACAAGGCCGGCCAGACAATAGTAATGGTAACGCACAATGAAAGAATAGCACAAAAAGCCAAACGAATAGTAACACTGGCCGACGGCAAAATAGAGGATTAGGGTGAAGCAAATATACAGTATACGAGGTTTTTATGGCACTTAAAATCTGGATTGACGGCGAACTCGTTGACGAAAAAGACGCAAAAATATCCGTCTTCGACCACGGACTTCTTTACGGCGATGGCGTTTTTGAGGGTATTCGTGTTTATAACAGTAAGGTATTCGAACTGGAGGCCCACATCAGGCGGCTTTACGACTCAGCCAAAGGAATCCGGCTTGAGATTTCGATGAGCAAAAGCGAGCTTATCGACGCAATCGAAAAAACTGTCGAAGCAAACGGTATCAGTGACGGTTATATCCGATTAGTAATTACACGTGGAACAGGAACTTTGGGCCTGAATCCTTTCGTCTGTAAAAACAGCAGAATAATTATTATAGCCGACCACATTCAGCTATACCCTGAGGAACTCTATGAAAAAGGGATGAAAATAATCAGTGCAACCACGGCTCGTAATCATCCTCTGGCGATTCCGCCTCAGGTCAAGAGCCTGAACTATCTTAATAACATCCTGGCTAAGATTGAGGCGCTCGACAATAACGTACCCGAAGCAATTATGTACAACCACGAAGGATACGTAGCCGAAGCAACCGGCGACAATGTTTTTATTGTCAGAGATGGTGTGATTTACACCCCTCCGGCCGAGGCAGGCTCACTGGGAGGGATAACACGAAGCGTTGTTATCAGGCTGGCCAAAAAGGAAAACCTCGAGGTCATTGAGAAGAATCTTACAAGATTTGATTTGTATGTCTGCGATGAACTTTTCCTCACAGGCACTGCCGCTGAGGTTATTGGCATTGTCGAGATTGACGGCAGGATTATCGGCGACGGTAAGCCCGGGCCTGTCACAAAATTGCTCAGACAAAAGTTCTTCGAATATGCCCACGGAAAGGGACAATAACAGACAGCCGATAAACCTGAACTTGGTATCCACTATTCGCTCAACGCTATGCAATTACCGGCAGACTCCGACATATCAGCTTCTGTTCCGAACAACGGGTTTAGAGCTTTCAGACTCATCGACCATCAGCTAAACCAGGTACGAGAGCTAATCGATGAACAATTAACCGCTCTGGCCGAGGCGAACGATATGAATCGATTGCTCAAGCACCTGCGCGGTCGCGGCGGCAAGATGATTCGTCCCGGCCTGGTTTTGCTGGCCGGCGGCTGCTGCGGCAAAATTACGGATGAACATGTCCGTATAGCAGCGATTATTGAGATGATCCATAATGCCACGTTGCTGCACGATGACGTCATAGACGAAGGGCAAATGCGGCGGGGCCAGCCCACGGTAAACAGTCTTTGGGGTAACGAAGCTGCTGTATTGCTGGGCGATTTGCTACTGAGTCGGGTCTTCAAGATGTGTACCGGTTTAAAACAGCAAGCGTCCAAAGCTATCGCCGGCACAGCAATTCGGGTCTGCGAAGGCGAACTCAGACAGGTGATTCAAAGACACAACTGGCAATTAAGCGAATCTGAATATATCGATGTAATCACAGAAAAAAGTGCTGTTCTCTTCAGCATTGCCTGTAATCTTGGTGCGTTTATAGCACAGGCAACCGAAACACAAAAACAGTCGATGGCCGAATTTGGTTTAAACATCGGTATTGCTTTTCAAATCATCGATGATTTACTCGATATAATTGGTGATGAAAGCAAAACAGGCAAAACATCCGGAAGTGACGTAAATAAAAACAAGCTTACCTTGGCAATGATACACCTGCTGGCGGCAGTAAACACCAAAGAAAAAGAGGAAATTATAAATTCATACCTTGAGACAGATAACTCTCAATACGATAAAGATGCTCTTGCGGAGCTGCTAAACCGCTATGGCAGTTTGGAATATGCACACAAGAGGGCGCATGAATTTGTCGCCACGGCGATCCGGTCGCTTGCAGATTTTAAAGATAGCGACGCCAAAGAAGCCCTGATAGAAACAGCAAGATTCACAGTAAGCAGAACAACTTAGCCACAGTTTATTTAGCGGTCAAAATTACAAGCCAATAAAAAAAGGCCGGTTTTTTATAGCCGGCCTTTTTATAACACAACAATATCCCGTGGTTTTAGAAATTATACTTCACGCTCACAGTGCCCCATAATTCATCTGAAGGATTAACGCTATCTTCCCAGGATGATTGATAATAAACACCGGGAGTTAAGGTCATATCATTGCCAAGGTCGAAATCCGTAGTGACGCCAAAGACGGCGTGCGACCAGTCATGGTCGACATTCGCAGCGGCCATACCTTCATTATAAACAACCGCCATGGAAAGATGCAGTATTTGCTCCGGAACGTCGGGGAGAACGCCCTCCACGGGCAAATCATAGCCTAATCCGAAGACGTGCGCCCAACCGGAAATATCCTGAATGATAGTCTTGCTTTCTGACGGCCACATATGAATGACGGTATAACTGGGGACAACTCCTTCGGGACAAATTTCCGGCCAGGAAAAAGACGCGAAGGCTTCCTGCTGGTCAGACCTGTTGCTCGGCATATCCGGGTAATCATAATACACCCATCCAACCGTGCAGTTCGTGGCATACGTTTCGTATTCGAAAAGATTCGTGCTGTAAAATACAGTCGTATCCAATTCCTCGCTATTCTCGAATCTGTCCGTATTAGCCCTTGACCAAAAAACATTCAGTCCCAGGCCCGTGCCATAAAGATCCAGAGTGATACTGGGTTGAATCGCACCTTCACCATGACCCCCTGGGTACATATTGATGCCGCGCCACATATAGGCACTCGTATAGGTGACATCAATAGTTCCACTAAGCTCCCCACCCTGGGCATAGATTACACCCGTAATGCTTAACAAAACTACAACAGCCCCAAAAATATTACTCTTCATTTTTGTCTCCTTATTCAATCTTTTCAATTATAATTCGCCTCTACGCAAAAACCCCATATACGAAACATTTATCGGTTAGTAACCGCACCTCAAATTAAAAAAAAAGCTTTTTTTGTATTTTTTTATCGGAACTTTTAACATAAAATCAGCACAAAAACCGCTTTAGAGCCTCTAATGGGAATATAAATAAATTTTCGACAGTTTCATTTATCTTTCATATAATACTCAAAATGGACATAAACAAGGGCAAAAACACCCTTTTCAGCAAATCCGAAGAGGCTAATATATACTCAGCAACACCGCTTGCCGCCCGAATGAGGCCGAGAAAACTCGATGAATTTATAGGACAAAGAAATTTTCTCGGGCCCGATAAACTTCTAACAAGAATGCTCGAGGCCGACAGGCTAAGCAGCTTGATATTTTACGGTCCACCCGGAGTTGGTAAAACTTCTCTGGCTGCCGTTATCGCAAATCACACTAAAGCCGAATTTCACTATCTAAGTGCTCCCGCGGCCAGTGTTAAAGACATTCGGCAGATAATTACTCGCGCTCGCGACAGACTCGCAGCGAACGGCATAAGAACTGTGCTTTTTATCGATGAAATCCATCGCTTCAACCGCGCCCAGCAAGACGTCCTTCTGGATGATGTGGAAGCAGGAGTTTTAATTCTCATAGGCGCCACTACTGAAAACCCCTTTTTCTCAGTTAATTCACCGTTGATTTCACGCAGCACGGTATTTCATTTCGAGCAACTTAGTAAGGAAGATATTTTGAAATTGCTTAACACAGCAATCAAAGACGTTGAACGAGGACTTGGAAAGCTCGATATCGAGACAGATAAGAAGGCTTTGAGGTTTTTAGCGGTAATGTGTAACGGAGATGCAAGAAAAGCGCTTACAGCCCTCGAAATTGGTGTGTTATCGCAGGCGACCAGAAAACCTGAAGGAAAAATAAAATTTAATCTGGAAGTTGCAAAGGAGTCGATACAACAGAAGACAATTGAATACGACGGTACAGGCGATACGCACTACGACCTGGCAAGCGCTCTGCAAAAAAGCATGCGGGGCTCGGACCCCGATGCAACGGTTTACTGGCTTGCAAGGATGTTGGCGGGCGGGGAGGATATACGCTTTATCGCCCGGCGGATTGCGATTTGCGCGGCTGAAGATGTGGGAAACGCCGACCCGATGGCAAGTGTTTTAGCCGCGGCTGCGGTTCAGATATCCGAGCTTGTGGGCCTGCCGGAAGCCCAGCTGGCGCTGGCGCAGGCAGCTTTATACGTGGCATGTGCTCCCAAATCAAACGCCGCATCCTGTGCCATCTGGAACGCGATGGCCGATGTAAAACAACAGCCGACTCAGCAAGTGCCGAAACATCTGAAGGATAGCCACTACCAGGCCGCAAAACAGATGGGATTCGGAGCCGATTACAAGTATCCGCATAACTTCAAGGATGGTTTCGTGCCGCAGGAGTATTTACCGGCGGCGGTAAACAAAAAATATTACATGCCGAAAGAAATCGGTTGTGAAAAAAATATTAAGAGCTATTTACAAAAGCTGCAAAGACTGATACAAAACAGTAAATCTGTTAACGGCAGTGCTGTAAAGAAAGACAAATAAATGGATAAAGCTCAGTTGCGTAGTGAGTTACAGAATTGCCTGATTGCAATACCCCAGGAGCAAAGGGATGAAAAAAGCCGGAAAGCATGCCAGAATTTAATTTCGTTGGCCCAGTTTCAGGATGCTTCGACAATTATGATGTATTTAACCCTTCCGCACGAGGCCGATACATCCGAGGCCATCCTTAAAGCCTGGCAGCACGGCAAGACTGTAGTCGTACCAAGGGTCCTCCGGGAGCATCGGCATATGATACCTGTACAGATAAACTCGCTCGACAAAGATATCAAGATCGACGAATGGGGTTTACGAAATCCCACAGCGGGTATCCCAATACCATTCGGAGAGATTGATATGGTAGTTACGCCGGCGTTAGGCTTTGACAGAAAAGGCAATCGGCTTGGGCGGGGCGGGGCGTATTACGACAGGTTTTTCGCACACAGCGAACTAAAAGCATCCAGATGCGGCTTTGCTTTTTCCGAGCAGCTCGTCGATTCGATACCGATCACAGAACATGACAAACCTATGGACATATTAGTTACGGATAAGGAAATAACATATTGCAATAATCGGAAAGGAGAATAAGATGGCTCGTCATTTTTTCCGCTCAAAGGGAAGGCGAAGAAGACCACGAAACAGAAACCAGACATACGGTCTTTTAGTGTTGCTTATTGTTGTGGCATTGATTGCTTATGCTTATGGCCCCTTTGGTAAAAAGAAAAACAATAACGAAACCAAAGTCGCACAACCAGAATCCGATTCATCCCAAATCATCCGGACGGATATTGAGCCTGACAACGAAACCACATCTCAGACATCAACTGAACCGGAATTTGAATACGACCTAACAGAAATTGCACAGGAATTAAGCCCTGAAGAGATTACGCCGGAGCCCAGTTTGCCGGAGGTAATCCGTGTGCCGGATACCGACCCTAATCCGGATGCGGCCGCGCTAATTGCCGAAGCCACGGCGCTGCTCAGCGAAAAACCCGGCAGGATTATCCAGGCCCGCTGGAAACTCAACCAGGCGCTGCAAATGCCGGCCAACAACCAGCAGCAGGCATTTATAAAGAGCCAACTGTCCGACCTTGCCGACCAATGGCTGTTCAGCAAGAGAATTTTCCCCGACGATACACTTTGTGGAAGCTATTTAGTTCAGCGAGGCGATTTGCTTTCAACAATCGCCAAGAAATTCAATGTCCCCTGGGAGATTATCCAAAATATCAACAAAATCCGCCGGCCCGAAGTACTGCAGGCGGGCGAGCAAATAAAAGTCGTCAACGGCCCGTTCCACGCCAAGGTTTATCGTTCCACGTTTACAATGGACCTTTATCTTCAGGACAGCACTTTCGTTCGGAGTTTTAAAGTTGGCCTTGGCAAGGCCGAATCAGAAACCCCAACAGGGCTCTGGCGAGTCAGGTCAGATGGAAAACTCGTCAAACCACCGTGGCCGGACAGGGTAACCGGCAAAACCTATTATCCGGAGGACCCCGATTATCCTTTAGGCTCGAGATGGATAGGGCTGGAAGGCATAAGAGGAAATGCCAAAGGCAGAGACGGCTTTGGTATCCACGGCACAAAAGACCCGGAGCAAATCGGCACAGCAGACTCGCGAGGATGCATCCGCATGCATAATGGGGATGTGATACTTATGTACAATTTATTGGTACCGAAACTATCGACAGTAGAAGTTGTGGAATAAATGGAGCTTTAGATTTTAATCGCGGTATCTATAAAACAGTAGATAGTTCATCCATTTTCTGCCTTTGCGCATTTAGCGTGTTTCTTTCCCAGAATACGCCGTCGCTGTAGCCTTGAATTGTGGTATCACGCTCAGTCAGGCTCAGGCGTTTTGCAGCAAGCAGGCAATACTCCTTTTCAATCTCAATCCCGAGGAACCTCCGGCTCAATTTCTTAGCGGCTACAAGGCTGCTGCCGACACCCACAAAGGGGTCGAAAACAAAGTCTCCTTTATTCGTGCTTGCGAGGATTAATTTAGCCAGCAGCTTTTCGGGCTTTTGTGTGGGGTGGTCCGTATTTTCAGACATTGACCAGAAAGGAACCGTAATGTCGTTCCAGAGATTGGACGGATGTGTAAGGCGAAACTGGCCGGCGGATGATTTGTGCCAGTCTTTCGGTTCGCCGTTCGCGTGGGTATATGGCGCCATTACTTTGCGTTTTAGTTTAACATTATCGACATTGAACGTATAAGCAGCAGAAACCGTAGCGAACCATATATCTTCGGATGCGTTTTTCCAGTTTGTCTTTGCACCCCGGCCTTTTTCCCTTTCCCAAGTTATTCGATTTCTTACTTTAAGAAACTTTTCCAGAACAAGATGTACCGCCGTTGAGGAATACCACTCAGAGCAAACATATACTGAAGCGCTTTTTTTCAACATCGGCATTATTTTAACAAAGAGATTCTCCAGCCATTCGGCATATTCGGTAATGCCCTTTTTTCTGAAGGTATTGGAATTGAAAGTCTTGGTGAGGTTATAGGGCGGGTCCAGTATCAAAAGGTCAACAAACTCAGCCGGCAAAAATTCAAGTGCTTCAAACGTATCCTGGTGTATTATCCTGTTACCAACAGCGCTTACGTCAACAGGCTCGGAAATGTTAAATAAGTCCTTGTCAAAAAGTTTTGCTTCATCCCGGCTGAGAGTTATTGTTCGATTTCTTTGTGCTCGCTTCTTATCCACGCGACCGGCCCCGGCAGTTCTTATGATTGCTATGCGGATTCTTTTTTGGCTTTCTGTATCGCAGTGAACAGGTCGGCTTTGCCTTCGACTATATCACGGGTAATTACATATTTTGCCGGTTTTTTCTCTTCGGGTAACTGGTACATCAGGTCAATCATCAGCTCTTCGGTGATTGCACGCAACGCACGAGCGCCGGTATCACGCTTGAGGGCTTTTTGCGCCAGGGCATGTAATGCATCTTCTGTAAAATCAAGCTCGGCATCTTCCATCTCAAAAAATCTCTTATACTGTTTGCTCAGCGCATTTTTCGGCTGGGTTAGTATGTCTATAAGCGCGTTTTCATCGAGGGCTTCGAGGGCGGTAATTACGGGGAGTCTGCCCACCATTTCCGGAATCATCCCATACTCGATTATGTCTTCCGGTATAACCTGCTGAAGTATGGTACTGTATTCGGTTTTACCATCGGCTTTGCCGGCCAGTTCCGAATCGAAACCTATCATTTTTTTGCCGAGGCGCTTTTTAATAATATTATCCAGACCTATAAAGGTTCCACCGCAAATAAAAAGTATCTGCGTAGTGTCGATTTGTATATAAGATTGCTCGGGATGTTTTCTCCCTCCCTGCGGCGGGATATTAGCCGTAGTTCCTTCGAGCATCTTTAGCAAAGCCTGCTGGACACCTTCTCCCGAAACGTCACGAGTTATTGAAACGTTCTGAGACGTCTTGCCGACCTTATCTATTTCATCGATATAGACTATGCCTCGCTGAGCGGCATCTATATCATAGTCGGCGGCCTGCAACAGCTTTAAAAGAAAGTTTTCAACATCCTCGCCAACATAACCGGCCTCGGTAACGGTGGTCGCATCGCATATAGCAAAGGGCACCGCCAGCTTACGGGCAAGCGTGCGAGCGAGCAGGGTCTTACCGCAACCGGTCGGGCCTATTAAAAGAACATTCGATTTGTCTATCTCAACATCGCTGTCGTCGCTGTCGGTATGCAGCAGCCGCTTATAGTGGTTATGAACGGCAACGGATAGATATTTCTTCGCGTGCTCCTGGCCGATTACATACTCATCCAGATACTCCTTTATCTCTCTGGGCTTGGGCATCTCTTCGAGATTTATACCCGCAGAACTGGCTCGTTTGCGGTTTTGCTGGATGATATTGTGACACAACTCGACGCACTCAGGGCAAATAAAGACTTTATTCGGCCCTTCTATGAGCGTATCGGCCTGAGAAGCCCCCCGGCCGCAAAAACTACAAATCGCCTTAGGTTTTTTCGTATTAGACTGCTTGGCCATTATCAATTTCCCAATCTTAATAATTCTACATCTTACCTACGTCGGATATTTTAGCATCCGTGATTATTAATACAAGTTATTTACCGCCCCAAATCCTGAAGGTTCTTTATTCTATTTGAAATGGACGCTTAACGGAAAATAATATAAAAGACCGCAACAGCTGTTAGTACTAAAGCACCAACAAGCTTAACCTCCGGTTTCGTCTTGATATCCATATCTTCACGAACCGGCAATTCCTTCGGCTCTCTCAGCGGTTTGCAGAAAGTTATCAACCCCATTATCATAAGCACAAGCTGGAATGTAACAGCAACCTGAATAAGAAAATGCAAATCAGGTGCAAATTTCTGGAAAACTCCGTAAATAACCGGGCCAGAAATCAGCGCTGCAATCCCGGCCGAGCCCGGCGCGTTTTTGACCATCATGCCGAACAGAAAAGCCGCCACGACGCCCGGCCAGATGTATCCCTGAAACTGCTGAATATATTGGAAAACTCCGCCAAACTTAGGATTGTCCAGCATAGGCGCCAACAAGCAGCCCGAAACCATAAAAATTACAGTCATAAAACGCCCCAGAAACAACAGCCGTTTCTGCGGAGCGTCACGGTCGAGCATTCTGTTGTACACATCCATCGTAAAAATCGTGGAAGCGGAGTTCAGCATCGAGGCCAGAGAGCTGATGACAGCGCCGGCAATAGCCGCGAACATAAAACCGCGCAACCCCCGGGTGGCCAGATTACGAATTAACATCGGAAAAGCTTCATCAGTCGAACTCATCTGAGCGCCGTAAAGCTGATAAGACATAATCCCAGGAATCACAATCGCAAACGGCACCAGCAACCAGAGAGCGCCGGCCAGAATAACACCAAGCTGGCCGTCACGGAGGGTTTTGGCCGCAAGGTTACGCTGCACAATAAACTGATTCAAGCCGCAATAGTAAACCAGCACAATCCACATACCCGAAAACACACCCGTCCAGGGCAGTCCTTCATGGTCCGCGGGAAGTATCATGTGAAGCTTGTCGGCATTAACCGTCGAAAAATTCTCCCAGCCTCCACAGGCACGCAAACCTAAAAAGAACATAATAATGCCGCCAATC
>JASFVS010000278.1:0-4415 GCA_050049715.1 Phycisphaerales bacterium | reverse complement strand
CGCCGAAAACAGCGTCAGCGGCAACAGATGAAACGGAACAAACGCTCATCGAGACGGCTATTTCACGTCTGACAGGTGTTAAGTCACAAATGTTCAACAGGATGGATGAAATAGTAAAGAAATTCTATGAGTTTTCCGAAGTACCGCAGGTCGAGGTCAATGAACTGTCGAAAAATCCTTTTGAACTCGAAACATTTCTGGCCAATCTGAAACGGCAACCAAGCGCAGAAGGGATGATTGATGAAATCGACGCCAAGCTTCTATGGCAACAACAGGTACAAATGAAATCAAAAGGTATGCAGCTTTTGAGTATTATGCAATCCAACCAAGGAAACTGCTGCATGATCGATGATGAAATCCTCTATGTAGGTGATAAGATAAATGATTTTACAGTTCAGGAAATCGGTACCAATTTCGTTACGCTCGAATCGGATGGCGTTCAAACAATATTAAAGTTATCGGAATGAAACTACCCTTTATATATGAAAAAAGACAGGATTCATCGAAACCTGAAAAGGAATCGAAGCAAAGCTTAGATGCCGAGAACGTGTCGGACGAAGAGAAGGCAGTACTCGGGCTAAGTGAGCTTTACTCTCCCGAACAGACCGGTGAATCGCACGTGTACGATATCGTCGATGTCCTGCTGGACATGAATTTAATTAACAGCAAGCAGCATGCGAACTTGCGAAAACAACAGCAGTCGAAGCAGGATTGTGATATCGAAGCATTGCTCTTGAAAATCGATAAAATCAATGCAGACGATATTTTAAGAGCCAAGGCCAAACTATATGACCTTGAGTTTAGACATATACAGCCTGATGATGTGCAAAAGGAAGCTTTTGGAAAACTCGATATTGACTTTATAAAAAACAGTTCCATTTGTCCAATTGCGATAGAAAACGGAACTCTGGTTGTGGCAACAAGCGAGCCGGCAAATGTCTTCTCAATAGAAGATGTTAAAAGACAGACAAAAATGGAACTGCAGGTCCTGGTATGCAGCGATGAAGATATTAACGTCGTGTGTGAAACTTTTAAGAGTGAAAAAGTCGATTATGAACTCGACGATATAATAAGTGATATGGCGGAAGTAGAAGTCGTCCAGGACCAGCAGGAGGAATCACAAGACCTTGAAAAGATGGCAGGCCAGTCACCTGTTATTAAGTTCGTAAATTACCTGATTAGTAACGCAGTGCGTGAAGGAGCCAGTGATATACATATCGAGCCGAAGGAAAAGGTCATGAAGACAAGATATCGCATAGATGGTGTCCTTTTCGAGACGATGCAGTCACCTCTGAAGATGCATCCTGCGGTCGTTTCACGCATCAAGATTATGTCAAATCTCGACATTTCGGAAAGACGCCTGCCGCAAGATGGCAAAATCAAGGTTAGCGTCGGCGGAAGAGCAATAGATTTAAGAGTCTCGATACTGCCCACTAACCAAGGAGAAAAAGTGGTTATTCGCGTACTGGACAGTAAATCCATCCTAAGAGGCCTCGAACAGTTGGGTATGGAACCCGATATAATGGAGGAATTCAGCCGGCAGATAAAACTGCCTCACGGGATTTTCCTTGTTACAGGCCCGACCGGTTCCGGCAAGAGCACCACGTTGTACTCCGCCCTGCCACAAATGGATAGCGAAAAGCTGAATATCTCTACTGTTGAAGACCCTGTGGAATACGAGCTTGATTTCTGCAACCAGGTACAGACAAACGATAAGATAGGTCTTGACTTTGCCTCTTCACTCAGGAGTCTGCTTCGTCAGGACCCTGATGTGATAATGATTGGCGAGATTAGAGACAACGAGACGGCCCGCATAGCGGTTCAGGCAGCGTTGACAGGCCATCTTGTTCTTTCGACCCTGCATACGAACGACGCGGCCAGCAGTATAACCAGACTGGTCAATATCGGTATAGATGCCTATTTGATAGCGGCCTCGCTGAATGCGGTTCTGGCTCAGCGTTTAGTCAGGAAGATTTGTCCGAAATGCAAGAAAACATACCAGCTTCCAAGCAAGATGCGTGAGTATATTAAAAGTTCCGGCATTAAGGTCAAGCAGTTTTATCACGGTGCAGGCTGTGATGATTGCAGAGGCTCTGGTTATATAGGCCGTGTAGGTATTTATGAGCTATTGGTTATTGATGATACATTCAGAGAGATGATTAATACTGATTCATCAGTTAATAACATGCGTCAAGTATTTCGCGAAAGCGGCCGGCGCAGTTTATTTGAGGATGGACTCATAAAGGTCAAGCAGGGTATTACAACAATAGATGAGGTGCTGCGTGTGACCGAAGTATATGGAAAAAACGAAAACGAAGTTTTTATCGAAAACGCCGGATAGAAGCGTTTAGATAAACAAAGCAAATTATTTAATTAAAAGGGCTAACAAAGATGAATATCGAGAATATTTTAGAAAAGGCAATAGAAAACGAAGCAAGTGACGTTCATATTAATGTCGGAATACCACCTGTATTGAGAAGAAACACCGAATTAGTGGACATGGATTTTCCTGAAGTCACCGAAAAAGACGCGCAAGAGATGCTTAATTCAATGGTTGAGCCAGACAGGGTCAAAAATTTTCAAGCAAACAGAGACCTCGATTTTTCAACAAGTATTGAAGACGGCCATAGATTCCGAGTTAATGCTCACTACCAGCGGGATACGATAGGAATCTCATTCAGAGTAATCCCGAATCAAATACCTTTGATCGATGATTTGCACCTTCCGTCAATAGTTAAAGAACTAACAGATCTACCCAGAGGTTTAGTGCTTGTAACCGGTCATACCGGTTCAGGAAAAAGTACGACCCTCGCTGCGATGGTAGGACTCATTAACACAAAATACAGAAAACACATAGTGACTCTGGAAGACCCAATCGAATATGTAATTGAAAACCAAAAAAGTATGGTAGAACAACGTGAAGTCGGCTCCGACTGTCCTGACTTTGCTTCAGGTCTAAAACATGTGCTCCGACAAGACCCGGATATAATAATGGTCGGTGAAATGCGAGACCTCGAAACCGCGAGTTTTACAATTACAGCGGCTGAAACAGGACATCTTGTGTTCAGTACATTGCATACGATTAACGCAGCGCAAACTATTGAACGTATTATAGATATCTATCCGGCCGCCCAGCAAAATCAGATTCGGACAATGTTAGCCAACACACTACAGGCCGTTATTTCACAGACTTTATTTAAACGAGTAGATGAGCCGGGAATGGTGCCTTGCATTGAAATATTACTTTGTACTTCTGCTGTAAGAAACTGCATTCGAGAAAACAGAATCTACGAGATACCCAATATTATCGAAACATCCCGTAGACTGGGTATGCAGAATCTGGACTACAGTATTGCCGAGATGTACTCCAAGGGATACATCAGCAGAGAAAAAGCAGTGATACGCTCAAGCAATCCTGCAAAAATGGACAAGACTCTTGCGCCAATGAATAATGTCGATATAGTTCAACCCCCCGCGTCGGCAAAAGTAAAAGGTAAAAAATAAGGCATACAAAAATGTTCGAAGAATCTTCTCAAAAAAATCAAGGTGCGACCGCAGTCGCCGAAGGGCAACAAGTACCATCGGGGCCGGTCTGTCACCACGAGGAGCCTGCATCCGGAACAGATAATTTTAAGAACAAGCCGGAAGCCGCATGGGACAAGATAAAGAATTTCAGAGTAGAGTGCGGGCCAAGCAGAAAGGACATTCTAAACTTTACGAACCAGCTTGCCGTGATGGTCCGTGCGGGCATAAGCCTTCAGGACTCGCTCGAATCAATAGCAGAGCAAAACGATAACCTGAAATTTAAAGCAGCCATAACCGACTTGAAAAACCAAATCGAGTCGGGACAGAGCTTTTCTCAAGCCCTCTCAGAACATCCACATATATTCAGTGAACTATATATAAATATGGTGGCAGCGGCGGAAATAAGCGGTTCGCTCAGCGATATGCTGCAAAAACTGGCTGAGTATCTGGATGATGAAGCTGATACACGTTCGCAGGTCAGGGGTGCAATGATTTATCCTGTTATCATTGCAGTTATGGCTGTCTCAGTAACCATATTCCTGTTGTGCTTTGTCCTGCCGAGGTTTACAGCTATATTTTCAGGAAAACATCATTTGTTACCGGCACCAACTAAAGCTCTTATGGCCACCAGCGCTTTTGTCAGAGGAAACTGGTACTTTATTTTACCGGTAATTGGCGCTTTATTCTGGGGATTCTGGTACTTCATTGGCACGACCGGCGGACGACGATGGTGGGACCAAGCCAAATTAAAATTGCCTCTTATTAAAATACTATGCCGAAGCTTATATATTACAAGAAGTCTGCATACGATGGGGGTGCTAACAAGAGCCGGTGTTCCCATACTAAATACTATATCGATAACAGCACAAATTGCAGGGAACGTTCTTTAC
>JASFVS010000277.1:0-4416 GCA_050049715.1 Phycisphaerales bacterium | reverse complement strand
AGCGAGGCTCCGGACACGGAACAGTTCGACCTTGCCGACCATATTCATCCCGAACAATGGGAGGGGTCAATTGACTATGCAAAACAGTTTATCGCATGGTACAAGCACAAAGGGACGTCGAATTATCTGTTTGTGGACGGACATGCGGAGAACCTGAAGTTCGAAGAGACCTATGACTGGCCTAATACCTGTTATTGGTATCCGGAGGCGGCGCCGAAATGGCCGGAGAATCCGTGATAATCGTAGAATCAGTGCAAATGAAAAAGCGCAGAAAAACGAGGTTTTTTTACAAATGAAATTATCTATTACGACAATAAATATCGTGGTGATACTTGCTATCTCGTCGATCTCATTAGCTGAATGTCCACTCGACCATTTTATAATCGGCTGTAACAGGGACGGCGTAGTGGGGACGGATGACGACAGAAAACTGTTCGTAGATTGCAGACAGAAATATCGTGACAGCGGATCTATTGAGTATGATAACTGGTTTTATCCTCTGCATAAAAGTATCTTTCCGAGCTATCCTTATCGTCTTGGTGAGCCGGGATTCGACGCCTTTCAGGATTACAATCCCAACGCGAGTTACACTTACGACCCCAACAGGTGTTTTCCCGGAGAGCCGGATACGGATTACCGTATAATAGTTGAGTGCCTTTCTTTATCGCCGGGTCTCAGGATTGTCCATAAAGATTATCCGCAATTTACAATCGATGAGGCGGGCGGCAGCTTCAATCATAGTTATATCTTCGATTTACGCGGCGACCCTCATATGCACTTATCGTATCAGGCTGTCGATGGTGAAAATCTTCACTGGGTGACTTATTGTGTGTATGATGAGTTTGCCGACCCGAATGACCCAAATCACCTTGAACCGTCTGAGCCGTTTACTATAGTTTTTAATCGAGAGCCTCTGGCGGGCGACCTTGTTGTCGATGGCATGGTGGATATAAAGGACCTGGCGGAGTTTAGTTATTATTGGCTCGGCGAAGGGGGCGATAAGGTCAACGATTACTATGAGCGGACCGATGCGAACAGGGATGGGTTGGTTGATTTTCTTGATTTTGCCCTTTTGGCCTCGAACTGGCAAAAAGCCATTAATGACGAGAACCAGGATATATTCTCTAAGTGAGCTATGGACTTGGTAATGGGTAGCGGTTAGAATATGCCGCATGAAAGCGTATCCATTAAAATTCAGTCCGATTTATAAACAGCGAATCTGGGGCGGACAGAAGCTGCGGGAGATTTTTGGTAAGGATTTGCCTCCGTTTGAGAAAATCGGCGAAAGCTGGGAACTGGCTGATTTGCCGGAGGACAAATCTATAATTGAGAACGGCAAATTGGCCGGGCTGAATATCAAATCGGCAATCGGGAACTATCCGGAAGAAATAACGGGTGATAAGGATTTTTCGGGACCTTTTCCTTTGTTAATCAAGTTTCTGGATGCACAGGATATCCTGAGCGTGCAGGTCCATCCCGATGAGCAGACCTGTAAGCGGATGGGTAAGGGGGAGCCTAAAACCGAGTGCTGGTATATTATATCGGCAGAGCCGGGCGCGGTGATTTATAAGGGATTGAAAAAAGGTGTTACAAAAGAGAAGTTTGCAGAGGCGATAGAAAAAGGCAATGTTGCTGATATGCTGGAGAAGATTTCGGTTAAAGAAGGAGAGTGTCACTTTCTTCCTTCCGGGACGGCGCATGCGATTGGACCGGGATTGGTGATAGCTGAAATTCAGTTGCCATCAGATACTACTTATCGTGTCTTTGACTGGAACAGAGTTGATGATACCGGTAAGCCCAGAGAGCTGCATATCGAAGAAGCTTTGGAAAGCATACATTTCGATGCATCAGGTGATAATCTTTCTGTGGAGACGATAGGACGGCTTGTGGATTGTGAATACTTTAAGGTAGACAAAGGACATCAGGCCAAAGATTGCGAGCTGCTGTTTTCACCCGGGAAAGTTAAAGTAATGATTGTTATTACAGGTTTGGGTATTATTCGTGAGGCCGGAGGAGATACTGTTGAATTTAAGGCGGGTGATACTTTGCTGATACCGGCTGCGTATGAGGGAGTGGTGTGCTTTGCCGATGATACGAAATATTTAACAGTGACGGTTTAGAAAAATAATTAATGACCAGGGACGGTGACAATCTTAAAGGAAGTTACTTTGCTGTTTTTTTTGCGGCGGCGGTGCTTTATATAGCTACCTGTGCTCCGGGGCCGCTCTGGCAGGACAGCGGAGTATATCAGTACCGGATTTGGCATAATGATATCGAAGGCAGACTCGGTCTTGCGCTTTCACACCCGCTTTTTCATATTATAGGCATTGCCGTAAAAAAGATTCCCTTAGGTGAGTTTGCTCACAGGATAAATTTGATTTCATCAATTGCGGCGGCTTTGACAATCGCAAATCTATTTCTGCTTTTAAGATTGTGGCTGTGCAAGATTTTACCAGCCCTGTTTGCGGCAGTGACGCTGGCACTTTCGCATACCTTTTGGCGGCATGCAGTAATTACGGAGACGTATACCTTATATTCGGCGCTGTTGTCGGCGGAGTTGTTAATGCTGTTGCAATATGCAAAGACAAAGCGAATAGGTTTTTTATATTTGATGGGTCTTTTCAATGGGCTGGCTATTGCGAATCATATGTTTGCTTCTATTGCTTTTATTTGCTATCTGGTGTTTTTGGTAGTTTTGCTTTTAAAGAAGCAAATCCGGCTAAAACAATTTGGAGTTATCGCCCTGCTGTGGATTGTTGGTGCGGTTCCTTACGAATATTTAATCATTAGAAATATTATTCAAACCGGTGATTTTGCAGCTACTTTGGCTTCTGCGGTTTTTGGTAACAGCTGGCGGGGAAATGTTCTTAATGTTAGTCTTTCAGTCGGTATCGTTAAAGAGAACTTGATATTTTTTGTATATAATTTTCCTGTACCCAACGTCATATTTTTCTTTGCGGGGCTTTGGGGATTGAAAAAAGTATCGCCGGGGCGCGGCTTTGCAGGTGTGCTTTTGGCCTTGCTGGTGCTTTTCTTTGTGTTTGCTTTTAGATATACGGTGCCGGACAGATACGCTTTTTTCATTCCGTTTTATTGTTTGGTTTCAGTTTTAGCCGGCGTTGGGTTTTATTTACTAATCACGCAACCTAATCGTAGGGTTCTTTGCTGGCTTGTTTTTATTTTTGTTTTAATGCCGATTCCAGTTTATATCTATGCTCCTGCAATAGCGGAGAAACAGAAATTTAATATTTCGACCAGAGCGGATATTCCTTATCGTAATGATTATGTTTGGTTTCTGCGGCCATGGAAGACTGGTTACAACGGAGCTGAGGAATTCGCCGAAGAGGTTTTCGAGAAACTAGGGCCTGAAGCTGTTGTTTACGCTGATAATACAATGGTTTATCCGTTGCTGTATGTGCAGGAGGTCAAGGGACAGAGGGCTGATATTAAAATAATATCTCATTATGTGAGCAGTAAGGATGTGCCGCTGTTAAGTGAGAAATCAATAGAACAGTGGATGTCCGAGACAAATGTATATGCGGTTTCACCAGTCGGGGGAATCAGGGGGCAGGGAATTGTCTGGAAAGTAGATAATTAACAGGTTTCCACATAAGTTGTCTCCACAAACGTTTCACAAGAATTTTCTATTTTTAAACCTAATTGCCCCTTTTTCAGTGAAGAATAATGTCATGAAATTAGTATTATATATATACAGGAAAGTGAGGTTGATTATGAAGCTTGTCCAGAACAACAAGGCTTTTCAGAAAATACTGCTCATCATATCGGGTATGGTTTTGTGCTTGTTCCTTGCCGGGTGCAGAGACGAATCAACAGAACACTACAATCAGGGTAATATCCTTTTGGAGGAAGGAGACTATGAGCAGGCCATCTCGTGCTTCAATATGGCCATTCGAATAAACGGAAGATGCGCCGAGGCTTATGAAGGCCGTGGACGTGCTTATGCTCGTATAGGTCAGTATGACAAGGCCATCACAGATTACTACAAGGCGCTCAGGATAGATCCGAAGCTTGTTCAAGCCTACTTTCATCGAGGGATTGCCTATTATAAGAAAGGGGAATATGATAGAGCTCTCTCGGATTATAACAAAGCCCTTGAGAAAGGCTTACGCAGTACGGGAGTCTATAATAATCGTGGGATTATTTATGAAAACAAGGGTGAATACGACAAGGCTATATCAGATTATAGTAAAGCTATTGAGATGGATAAAAATTATTATAAAGCCTACTCCAACAGAGGAAAAATTTACTGGATTAAAGAGAAGTATGATTTGGCCATCTCAGATTATATAAAGGCTATTGGAAGCGGTCCAGGAGATGCCAATGATTATAGTAATCGGGGGGATGCCTATTATAAAAAAGGCGAATATGACTTTGCTATTTCAGACTATACCAAGG
>JASFVS010000276.1:0-4419 GCA_050049715.1 Phycisphaerales bacterium | reverse complement strand
TCCCGTAACCGATGACCCGCCGTGTCTTCAAAGGATATGGTGCCGACTGGTGGCGAACGAAGCGGGCCGGCTTTCTCTGAATATGAACACGCACTGGCGCAGCAGGGATTTGTATAAGGCCTGGTTTATGAATGTCTATGCACTGACCGAACTTCAAAGGATAATTGCGGAAGGGATAGCCGAAAAAAGAGGTGAGCCGGTGAGTGTGGGCAGGTATGTCGATATAAGCGACTCGCTGCACATTTACGGCAGTTATTTTAACGAAGTCGCACCGGAAATAGAAAAGATGCGCAAAAGTCCCTTTGCTCAAAGGGCCTGGGAGAGCACTCACCCGGCCTTCGAAATAATGACGCTCGAATCCCGGCAAAAACTCATAAAAGACCCCGACTGGTACGCGAAAGCAAAAGGTTAAAATTAATTGAAGCTTCGGGGCAATACGAGGTTGGAAATATGACACTGATTGTCAATGGTGAAAAGATTGAAGACTCAGCTATCAAAAGAGAAGTTGAGCGCATGAGGCCGCGTTATGAAGAAGTTTTCGCGGACAAGGACCCTGAGGAGCGGGAAGCACAATTGCTTGACTGGTCGAAAGACAATGTTATTGAAATGACTCTGCTCGACCAGGAAGCAAAAAAGAGCACCGAAAAAATACCACAGGACCAAATCGATTCTCTTTTAGCCAAATTTAAAGAAAACAATCAGGATGAGGAGAAGATTCGTAAGGAGCTTGGCATAGGCAGTGACGAAGATTTCAAAGAGCACATTGAAATGCAGATGAGAGTTGATAGGATGTTGCATGAGGTCTGCAAAGATTTGCCGAAGCCTTCGAAAGAAGATATCCGCAAATACTATGAGGAAAACGCCGAGCAGTTCGAATCGGACGAGCAAATCAGAGTGGCTCACATTGTTAAATACGTAAACTGGCAAACTGATGAGGCGACCGCTTGCGAGAGGATGAAAAAAGCGCAGGAGGAATTGAAAGCCGGGGCGGCTTTTGAGACAATCGTCGGTAAATATACCGATTGCTCCGACAACGGGGGCGACCTGGGCTATATTACCAGAGGGCGGATGGTCGAGGAGTTCGAGGATGTTGTTTTCAATTTAGGCCCCGGCCAGGTCAGCGATGTTTTTCGTACGCGGTTCGGTTTTCATATAGCAAAAGTATATGACAGAAAACCTCCCGCCGTGCTTCCTTTTGAACAGGTAAAAGGGCAAATAATCGAACTGCTTAAAGAGCAAATACAAGGGCAAGCAATCGACAATTTTTTAGACCGCCTGAGAGGCCAGGCTGAAATTGAGGAGGTTTAGGCCGATAAAAAAGATATTGAAAAACGTATTAGAGGGTATATTATGGGCCTATAGAAACAGGTGCGAAATTCGATTTGTAAATTAAAAAAAATTCTTTTGTTTTTTGTATCGCTGTGTTGGCCCGGCTGTGTGTTTTATCGGGCTGGTCAAAAAAGCTGTTTTAGTGATTTGCTTGTTACGATTTTTATATTAAACTTTAAAGTGATAGGAGGAAGGATAGGAACAAGAAACAGTGCTTTCTTTTGAAAGCTTTGTTAAAGACCTAAGGGGGGGTCGTATAAGTTTCTTTCCGAGTTGGCCTCCGCGTTCTCCACGCGGAGGCCGTTTTTATTTTAAAAATGCCTGGAAAAATCACTGAGAGATTAATTTTACTTTATCTACTCGATAACTAAGCAACAAATTAACAGTGCGAATTTGACGGCAATGATTTTTTATATCGCAGTATTATTAAGTAATATTGAGTTTTTTTTTGACATACTATATATTGTGCTTATAATTTATAATCTAACAAGATAATGTAGTTTTTCTTGATGTATATCAAGGAACATAACTGGCCGCCAGAGGATTATAAGAGCTATATAGTTGTTTGGTGGGGTATTAATCGCGAGGACCGATATGTATCTCGGACATAATATCAGGATGCGAGATACGAGATGAAATGTCCCTTTTGCAAAGAAGACAAGGATAAAGTTGTTGATTCGCGTTCGAGCGACGGCGGAAGGGTTATCCGGCGCCGGCGGCAATGTTTGTTATGCAAAAGGCGCTTTACTACTTATGAAAAGATTGGTGAAAGCTTTAAGCTTTACGTAGTAAAGAAAGACAACTCGCGTGTGCCTTATGACAGAGAGAAAATCATCATCGGCTTGCAGAAGGCTTGTTATAAAAGGCCTGTATCAACGGAGCAGATTCAGCAAATAGCTGATAAAGCCGAGGAGAACATATTCAGGAATTTCGACAAGGAGGTCTCGTCGGTTATCGTTGGTGAAAGCGTTATGAAGCAGTTGCGGAAAGTTGATAAGGTGGCGTATATTCGTTTTGCAAGTGTGTATCGTGACTTCAGAGATGCCGGCGAATTAATTCAGGAGGTCAGCCGGGTAATTACAGAGATTGAACCGGGCGGCCGGCAGATGACGCTTTTTGACCAGTAACAGGTTTGTAGTGAAGTATCTTGCGTGTTGAAAGTTATTGTTTGAGAAAATAATCGAATATAAAATTTCGTGGCTTTTTGATTTCTCTTGACGAGTTTTGCATGGAGGCAAAAGTAAAGTAGTGCAAACGCAGCTTAAAGTCATAAAAGCCGATGGCGGCAGTGAAGAATATTCCCACACAAAGGTAATGGGAGCTATTAACAATGCACTTGGTGGGATTGGACAGGCCGATGTCTATATTGCCGAGCAGCTTGCCGAGGTGGTAACGTACTTCCTCTATCACCGGCAAAACCACCGCACTGTGACCAGCGGCGAGATATTTTCCATAATAAAGGCCGTCCTGTCGGCCACCGGCTATGAAGATGCCGCCGCCGGGCTTAGTAATTATCATTACGGGCGTAAGCTTAAACGTTCCCGCACTGAGGTTGTCTCTATTGACATTAAGGAATTGACGGATGCCGAGCGGCTTGCAGGCGCCAAAGAGACCGCCGGCAGATATCGTTGGGACAAATCCGTAATAATAAAAGACCTGGTTACAAAGTACGAACTCAGCCCCACAATGGCACGCGCGGTTGCTGCGATGGTCGAAGAGAAAATATTCAATACCGGAATCAATCTTGTTCCGACAAGTCTGATAAAACAGCTGGTTTTAGGTGATACGGCGGCGATTTTGCACGCCCAGCGGCAATTGCAGCCCGTCTAAATCGAAATATCATTCAATAATATCTTCACCCGCCCGAGGATTCTTTCAGATGGCTCGTCCGGCTCGATATCCAGCCATTTGACATTTTTAAAGGTTTTAAACCACGTCCGCTGACCTTTTGCTAATTTTCGCGTATTTTTCTTTATTAGCTCAACTGCATCTTCCAGATTTGATTTTCCGTTCAGATATTCGATTATTTCGGCATAGCCGATAGCACATTTGGCCTGTTTACCCAAAGGTTTGTCTTCGGCCAGAAGAGATTTGACCTCCTCTACAAGGCCGTCTTCAATCATCCTTTTTGCTCTTTTGTTTATCCGGCTGCTCGCATCGGCTTTTTCCCTGCGAAGGCCTATTATGGTCCAGTCGCCTCCCGGCGTGCCGTTGCCCCATTGCTTTTGAAAGTTCGATATGGGCTTGCCGGTGAGTTCGTAAACCTCCAAGGCCCGAATTATGCGCTTTGAATCGTTCGGATTAATACGTTCGGCGGCCTCCGGGTCGATTTGAGTTAACTGCCGGTGAAGTTCCGCCATACCCTCGATTTTGGCCCGGGCCTTTAGTTCACTGCGTATCTGTTCGTTGCTGCCGGGTCCTTCGAAAAGACCGTAGAGCAGCGATTTTATATACAGCGCGGTCCCGCCAACCGCGATAACAGGTTTATTTCGGCCTTTTATCTGCTCAATCGCCTGTGAGGCTCCGTCGAGGAAGGCCGCGACGCTGAATGAATCGCTCGGCTCGACTATGTCGATTAAATGATACTTGATGCGTTCGCGTGCCTGCTTGGGTGGCTTGGCGGTGCCGATATCCATTCGCCGATAGACCTTCATCGAGTCGATGCTGATTATTTCAGCACCCAGACTTTCAGCCAAATCGAAGGCCAGCCGGCCTTTGCCCGATGCGGTAACGCCGAGAATAAGAATCATTTTTCCGTTTACTATTTACAGGTTTCCATTTACTATTTTCAATAATCGATAATCAATGCTCAATTGTCAATAGTGAACAGCCGGGAGGCACTCGGAAATCGAAAATCGCAGTTCGACAATAGATTTCAATGCCCTTTTACGCGAAAGGGCGGAATTTGTTAATGATATTCTAAAGCGGCAATTAGCCTGCCACCAAATGCCTGATACGCTGAAAAAGGCGCTCGAATATACCCTTGAGGCCCCGGGCAAACGCGTACGCTCGGCGCTGGTATTATGGTGCTGCGAGCTTATCTGCGAAAAAATCAACCATAATGCCGAAATTGCAGCCGCCGCCATCGAA